>CAYJJT010000024.1:0-12344 GCA_964370575.1 uncultured Muribaculaceae bacterium
ACCAATTTCAACATGACTACCTTCAATTTCATGATCAATAGCCTTACCAATATCATGTAGTAATCCAGCTCTTTTTGCAAGCATAACATTTTCATTTAATTCACTAGCTATAAGTCCAGATAAATGAGCTACCTCAAGAGAATGTTTTAAAGCATTTTGACCATAGCTTGTTCTAAAGTGTAATTTACCTATTAAAGAAACTAAATCACTATCTACTTTAGTAATACCAAGTTCGAATAATGCATTATTACCATATTCAATCACTTTAGCACTCATATCTTTACTAATTTTTTCGTATAACTCTTCAATTCTACTTGGATGGATACGACCATCTTTAATTAAAGTTTCTACTGTTAGTTTTGCTATTTCACGACGAAATGGATCAAACCCAGATACAACAATTGCTTCTGGTGTATCATCAATAATTAAATCAATACCAGTAACTGCTTCTATAGTACGAATATTTCTACCTTCACGCCCTATTATACGACCTTTCATGTCATCACTTGGTAAAGGAATAACAGTCGCTGTTTGTTCATTACTTACATCAGCAGCATATCTTTGCATAGAAGTTAAAAGCATTTCTTTTGCTTTTTTATCTACTTCCAACTTAGCTTCTGTTTCACGATCTTTAATTAAACTTGCTATTTCCAAAGTCATCATATTTTCAACTTTTTCTAAGACAAGCTTTCGTGCTTGATTTTTACTAAAACCTGCAATATTTTCTAATTCTTTTATTTGTTCTTTTTTGATATTTTCCACTTCTACTAATTCATCTTGAATTTCTTTTTGTTTTTTTAATAATGAATTCTCACGTTCATCAAGTGTACTTTCTCGATTTTGAATTGCTAAATCACGTCTATCAATATTACCTTCACGAGTTAAAAGTCTATCTTCACTCATTTTTATTTCTAATTTACGTTCTTTAATTTCATTATCTAGCTCTTTTTTTAATTTATAAGATTCTTCTTTAAGTTCTAGCATTGAATCACGTTTCATACGCTCAGCTTCAGATTTAGCTTTATCAACTATATCTTCAGCATTTTTCTTTGCTAAATTTCCTCTTAAATAGTGGATTATAAATGTAATAATAATACCAACAAAAAGCCCAACAAGGACAAGTAAAATGGAAAGTAATAATTGATTCATAACTACCTCCACTTTTTAATTAAGGGTAATACCCTTAATACCATTTTATATAAATTTATAGATAAAGTCAATTAGAGATAAATATAAGTGTAAAAAAGCAACAAATTAATGTTGCTTTATCTTACTGACCACGATAATGGTATATTAATATAATTAAGTGGATTTTGATTATTATTCTTTATATAAGAAGTATAGGCACTCCAACTATAGCATTTACTACCAGCATATAAATATGGGCAATCAGAAACTTCTAAATGTAAATGTTCACCATACGAATTACCAGTATTCCCCATAATTCCAATATATTGATCTCTAGTTATTTCCATCCCCTCATAAATTCCAGGGGCAAAGGACGCTAAATGGGCATATGTTGAACCAATAATATTTCCATTGTAATTATGTGCAATCCTAACTACTAACGCTCCATATAAATCATAACTTATATCATAAATTACACCATCTGCAATTGGGTATATTTTAGTATTATATCTATTAGCAGAATTCGCTAAATCAATACCATAGTGAAATCCATCGAAAGTTCTAGGCCCGAAATAACTAGTAATATATCCAACTTCCATTGGTCTTATAAATGTACCAGTTGATGGAACACCAGACGCTGAAGGTGTTGATGTTACTGGTTTTATAACAGCACAATCTACTCCTATTTCATCAGCAGGTTCACAACCTTTATTTTTATAATAGTCAACCATATCCTGTGCTTCTTTAATTTGGTCTTCAATCGCAGGCATTCCTTCACGAATATTTTCACTATCTTCATTAATAGCGTCTTCTTTTTCTTCTAAAGATTTCTCTAGTTCAGATAATTCAGCATTCTTTTTTTCTAAAGATGCTTTTTTTTCATCATTATCTTTAATAATCGCAGTTAATTCTTCAATAACATTTTCATTGTACTCACTAAGTTGTTCAACAAGTGCAGCACGGTAAATCATATCAGTTAAATCTTCAGCTCCAAATATGTATTCATAATCAGCGTTAAAACCACCATTTTTACCAGAATAATTTATTAAATTTTTTGTTTCTTTTTCTTTTTCTTTTATCTTTTCATTATTTTCTTCAATTTGCTTTTGAAGTTCAGATTGTTCAGCTTTATTAACTTCTATTTGCTCTTTTATTTCTTTTATTTCTACTTGAATTTTTTTTATCTCTGCATCATTTAAGTCAAGTTGTGATTGGCTTGCTTCCAACTCGGCAGTATGCTCATTCACTTTATCAATATAGCTTTGTAATGTTTCTGCTGATACAGTTGGCATTAGCGAAAACATTGTTATTGTAATCAATAATAGTGGTAATACTTTTTTCATTCTACACCCTCTTCGTATATCATTATAACATATTTTTAATTCTTATTATAGTTGATAATTTCTTATTTAAAAAAAATTATATATTTGTGTTAAAAAATGTAAAAAAAACTAGTAAACTAGTTTAATTCAATTTGGTGACCCGTATGGGATTCGAACCCATGAATGCCGCCGTGAAAGGGCGGTGTGTTAAGCCACTTCACCAACGGGCCACATAATGGCGCTTCTTGTAGGATTCGAACCTACGACCCTCTGATTAACAGTCAGATGCTCTAACCAACTGAGCTAAAGAAGCAATCATAAATGGTGGGCCTGAATGGACTTGAACCATCGACCTCACGCTTATCAGGCGTGCGCTCTAACCAGCTGAGCTACAAGCCCATTTATAAATGACTATTTAAGTATAACTTATTTTTGACATTTTGACAATACTTTTTTTAATTTTTTTAAAATTTATTGACTAGTGAAATTACTGATTAACAACACTGACAAATATAATAATACACGAGCAAAACAAAAAAGTCAATAAAAAAAATAATATTTTTATATTATTTTCCGGTAGAACCAAATCCCCCACAATTTCTTACTGTGTCACTTAATTTATCAACTACTTCAAATTCACCTTTTATATAAGGTGCAATTAACATTTGAGCTATTTTATCGCCTTTATTAACTGTATAATCAGAGTCACTATGATTGTATAAACCAACCATAATCTCACCACGATAATCAGAATCAATAACCCCTACTTTATTAGCTGGCGCTATACCATTTTTTATTGAAATACCACTTCTAGCATATATAAAAATAGCATACCCTTTTTCTATTTCCATACTAAGACCAGTTTTAATCATAACAGTTTGCTTTGCTTTGATTACAATATCCTCTAGAGGGTTAAATAAATCTGCTCCTGCAGAACCTTCAGTAGAATAAACTGGAACAATTGCTTCTTCAATTAATTTAACTATTTTAACTTTCATATTATCACCATTTTTATTATAACATTTATTAAAAGAAAAAGTAAAAAATTAAAATTTCTTACTTCCTTTTAAACCTTTAGTACCATTAAAATTACTTAAAACATTATTATCAAATGTTTTTACTTTTTTATTTTTAATTTTGTAATCTCTTATCGCAAGATTTATCATGTCTTCTAAAAGAATTGGATATTTTTTTCCTGCTGGTTCCCATAAATAAAATGATAAACTTCCCGGAATTGTATTAGGTTCATTAACGTATACTTTATTTGTTTCATTATCAATCAAAAAATCTATTCTACATAAACCACTTAAATTAAGAGCTTTAAATGTTTTTTTACTTATCTCTTCTACTTCAGAAGCTATATCTTTACTAATTCTAGCTGGAATAATACGATCAGTTGATACAATACCTTTATTACCTGATTCTGGTGCAAACTTACCAGTTTTTTTACTTCCTCCTACATATTTATCTTTAAAAGATAAAAATGCATCAGTACTTATAACTTCTTCAATTACACTTAATTCTTGAAATTCATAATTACCTAAAACACTACAATTAACTTCTGTTAATTCACTAACAGCTTTTTCTATAATTATTTTTTTATCATATTGCATCGCTTCATATACTGCTTCATCTAATTCTTTTTCATCTTTTACAAAAGCTATACCAATACTACTTCCTAAGGTTGCTGGTTTAACAATAACAGGATATCCTATTTTTTTAACATCCTTTTTAATATCCTTTGAATACATATCATATTCTACATCATAAAACCAAGTATAATCTACAATTGGTAAATCACAAGATTTCATAATTTGTTTCATTATAACTTTGTCTTGCCCTACTGCTGCCCCTAAAACACCACTACCAACATATGGAACACCTACAGTTTCTAAATATCCAGCTAACGTACCATCTTCAATACTATTACCATGAACTATCGGGAATGCAACATCTATTGTTGCTAATGTTCTTTTAAAGAAACCTAGTGATTGTAAATGAAATTCATCACCTTTTTTAACTAATGTTACATTTTTTGTAAATCTTTTTAATTCATTTGTATCTTTATATATTTCCATATCTTTCAAAACATGACCTGTATACCAATTTTTATCTTTATCTATATATATAGGTATAATTTCATATTTATTTGTATCTATATTTTTCATAGCTTGTACTGCTGATATAATACTAATTTCATGTTCAACAGTTGGTCCTCCAAAAATAACTCCAACTTTTATTTTCATAATTTCCTCCTACTTATTTTCTAAGAAAGTATCCGGTAAATCATTTTCTACTAACACAAATACTTCCTCTTTTTTATTACTTAAACTATTAACATATTTAAATCCGTCTAAAACATCATTAAACACATGAATTTTAGTTTCCATATATTTTTCTGCCTTTAATCCTTCATATATTGGTTTCGTCTGCTCTTTACCAATCAACACAACTTCATCTACTCCATCACTACTAGCAATGTATTTACCTAATTCAAAATTGAGCTCATATTGCTTGTCTCCAAGTTCAATCATACCAGGTGTCATTATAATTCTTTTACCTGGCATTAATTTTAAGACATCAATCGCACATCTACATCCACTCGGATTAGAATTATACGAATCATCTATTATTGTATAATTATAATTTTTAACCAACTCTAAACGATGTTTTACAGGTTTTACTTTTTTAACAGCAATTTGAAGTCTTTCTATATTTACTCCTAAATAACTACCAAGTGCTAAACTTGCTAATATATTATAAATATTATGTTTTCCTAGCAATTTAGTTTCGAATAAATATTTTTTCTTATCACCTTTAATTACTAAATTAAAAGTTGAACCATTAGGTGTAAGCTTTATATCTATTGCTCGATAATCTACATCTTTATTATTAATCCCAATTGTTATAATATTACAATCATTTTTCAATTTATAATTTCTTTGACGTTCATCATCAAAATTTAATACACCACAACCATCACTAGGTAATGACTCTATAAGTTCAAATTTACCTTTTGTAGTATTTTCTAAACTACCAAAACTTTCTAAATGCGCTTCTCCTATAGAAGTTAAAATACCATATTTAGGTGATACTAAATCACAAAGTTCTTTTATTTCACCACGTTTAAATGCACCCATTTCAGCAATAAACATATCAGTAAATTTATCTAAATACATATTTGTAGTTAAAATAAGCCCATATGTTGTATTATAATTTTTAGGAGTTGGTAATGTATTATATTTTATTGATAATATATCATTTAATATATTTTTACTACTAGTTTTACCATAACTACCAGTTATTCCTACAACATCTAATCCTGGCATACCTGCTAATTTATTTTTAGCTTTTGTTTTATAGTAATTAAATACAAACTTTTCTACTGGTTTATTTATAACATTCGCACTAATACATATTATGTAGTTAATATATACCATTAATCCTAATATTAAATAGTAATAAGCAATATAAATATAATCAAAAGTAAATATCATACTTCCTATTACTAAAATATAAATTAATAATATAGTTACCGATAAACGTCTAACTCTTTTAGTAAAATTAAATTTAACTTTTTGTTGTTCAAAAGAATTACTTTTAATATATAAAGCAGCTACTATTAAATAGAACGTTATAAATATCATAGCTGATAAATTGTATTCAATAAATAAACAAACAAAGAATACTGGTAAAAACATATCTGGATTTATAAATACTTTCAATAAATTATTTTTAATCCATTTAACAAAACGATTATCTAAATTATACCAATTAAGCTGCAGCATATGTAATCCTTTTTTTGTTTTTAAAGTTACATAAATCAAATATGGTAATAAAGACAATATAAATAATTCTTGCATATTAATCCTCCTTAATAAAACTTCTAATAATATTATTAGTTTGTCCTAAATTTTCTAAATAAGCATAATGAGTTCCACCTGGATAACAAATCACAGCACTATCTCTTATTAATGTTTCTAATAAATAAGCATCTTCAATATTAACTGCTTCATCATGATCACCCCATATAATAATGGTAGGAACTTTAATTTTTTTTACACTTTCTGTAATATCTAAATTTACATGATCAACTAATATATTTCTCATAACAGAACTTGCATTTTTATAATCAGTTGACCCCATATACTTTTTAGCTATTTCAGCTATACCATTCATGAATGGTATATTTTTAAGCTTTTTCAAAAGTTTAGTTTTTAATGATAATTTCTCAATTCCTTTTCTAAACGGAGCTGCTAAAATAACTAATTTTTCTACCGTATATTTACTAGCATATATCAAAGAAATTTTACCACCAAACGAATGACCAATTAATATCGGATTTTTAATTTTTAATTTATCTAATAGCTCTTTTACAATATCAACATAATCAACAATTGTTAAATTATCTTCCTCTTTCGGTTCTTCTGATAAACCAAATCCTGGTAAATCAATTATAATAACTCTTTTATCTGCGAAATTATTTCCAATTGGCTGCATCATTTCAATATTTTGACCCCAACCATGAAGTAAAACAATAGTTGATTTACTTTTAACACCATTATCAATATAATTAATGTATAAATTTCTAATTTTCATATTACCACCTTTTATAATTATAACATTTTTTTAACTATTTTTAAATTATAGATATTAAAAATAGACATAAAAATGTCTATTTTGTATCATTTATCACTCTTACTTCAACAATGTTATCACAAATATTGATAATTTCTACGCAAGACCCTGTTTTTATTGATTTATCTGAACTAGCCTCATATACTTTTCTCTTTATTTTAATTTTACCATTTTCTTTTTTTGTAATCTTTTCTATAACTATCCCTGTCATATTAGCTAATTTATTTCTTCTACGAATATCTAAATAATTATATAAATAACCTTTAAAGGTAACCAACAATATTATTCCTAATACAATAAAAGTAATAAATTCTAACATAAAATCATCATAAATAGAATTTAAAATTAAAGCTACTATTCCACTTATAACAAACCACATTGTAGTAAGCTCATAAGTCATTAATTCTACTATTATTAAAAGTACTATTATTCCTAACCATACATAAAACATATTATCACCTATAAATCATTATACAACAATTTATAAATTCTTTCAATAAAACATTATAAAAAAAGAAACATTCGTTTCTTTCTATCTAGTTTTAATACTTTCGTTATCATCAAGATAATTAGAGACAAATTCTTGTGCTTTTTTTTCTTGATCAATTTCATATTGTTTCTGTTCTTGTTTTAATAAAAATTCTGCATATTTATTTTCAGCTGTTTCATGATTAGAAACAATCACTTCTTTTTGACTTAAAAGTGGATTCATTGAACGTGAATATTTTCTTTTAAGAGTTGCTAATTTTTTTTGACCTGCTTGCGGTAAATCTAACTCATCAACAGCATTATATTCAGCAAACAACTCACTTCTTAACTTTCTGAAGTTAGCTTTTATTTCAGCCTCTTCTTTCATAACCGGACTTATATTTTCATTATAAATATTAGCTTGTTCTTCATATTCTAGTTCTTGTTGTATATTTTCCATTTCATCGAATAACGGCGAATAAATTTTTTCTAATTCTGAATTTCTAGCTTGCTCTGCTTCTTCTAATAATTTAATTCGCTCTGCTTGTTTTTGAGATAACAATAATTTATCATTGTTATCTATTTCTTTTTGTTCTGCAACAAGCATTTCTTCTGCTTTTATATCTTCAGCACCCACTACATGAATTTCGTCTTGCTCAACAGGAACTTCATTTGTATTTTCATTAATCACATTATTCGCAGTTTCTAATTCTTTAGAACTTTCTTCTATATGGTTATTAATATCAGTTAATTCTTTATCAATTTCTTCAAGATTTAATTTTGCTTCAGTAATTGCTATCATTTTATTAATTTCTAACAACTCATCATCTATTTCTTTTAAATTCAATTCTACTTCAGTTTTATTAATCATATTTTCTATATTTGAAAGTTCTTCATTTATTTCATTCAAATTCAAATTTTTAATTGTTTCTTCAATCTCTATTTCTTCTTCTTTAGTGAATTTTTCTTTTACAAAATCTATAATCTTTGAAATAGGTTTAATAGATTTAATTTTTTTGAAAAAACTTATTTTATCTTTACCTGATTTCTTTATTTTTTCATTATTTTCTTTACCTTCAACTTTAATAGAATTAGTTTCTCCATTAGTTACAACTTTTTTATTTTTAAGCTTTTCAAAATCAGCATGAATCACATCTAAATCTTCTTGAAATAAAGTGCTTTTTACCATCTTAAATGTTTCAACTTTATTAAAGAAAGTGTGTAATCTTTGACTGATTTTAGAATCTTTAACTACAGATAAATCTAAAGTTTTAAACCATTCATCAAATGTTTTATCAGAACTAACAGCACTAACTGCAGATAATAAAACATCATTAAGTTCTTTTGTTTCTTCAATTGTATCTATAGTATAAGTCATTGTATTTTCTATAGGGATCTGAGCAACATAGAATTGATCAATGTATTCACCTAATTTTTCAGTTAGATTCTTTTTATGAAATTCTGACTCAACTGCAACAGTAAATTCTTCAATTTCTTGACATTCTTTCGAATTGTTAAAATCACTAAATGTTTTATCATTAACTCTTTTAGCGATTTCATACAATTCATTATTAACTACAGCTTTATAATTCAACATTTCCATCGGACTAATTCTTTTAATAACAATATTTGTAGTTTTATCAAATAAAATTAAATCTTCATTTCCTTTTGTAACACCTTGTGTTTCAAAACGCCATGATATATTTTTGAAATCAATACTATCTCCATACATTATTCTTAGAAATTTAATTTTTGCAATGTTAGCCTTTTTTAGTGAATTTCTATCAATAAAACTATGTATAGTTCTAAATTTTTCATTTTCTAAAATATCGGCTTGCATGTCGATTAATTCATCAACTGTTTTATTTGTTATATCTCTCATGCTATTCTCCTAACTATTCCTCTTCTTTTGCCATATCACGCATTATTTTTTTTATTTTAGTCCACTCTTCTTCAGTTTCAATTTTAAACAATTGAAAGCTTTCTTCAGTCTCTACTATAGTTGCTACTGAATATACTACATCTTCAACAGAATTATAATCTTTTATATATATCATATATTTTTTATCAAATTCTGGTATTTTAAAATATGCTACTACTTCTACTTCAATATTATTTCCTAATTCATCAACTATAGAAATTAAATTTCTTTCTTCATTATTCATAATTAACCTCACTTTTATTCAATTATCCTTATTATAACACAAACAATACGTGTCATCAATTAATTTTTACTATTTATTGACAGATAAGAATATTATTAATAATAGATATTAGGTGATATTATCGAAAATGAAAAATTTAAAAATTTTACTGAAAAAAATTATACTGATTTAGCTGATTACTTATTTTCACTAGATCCCTATAGTTTTACATTAATTAGTAGTTTAGCAGGTTTTTTAATTGCTCCAAATCTTACTTTAAATCAATTAAATTCACTTGGTAATTTCTTTTTATTGACTGGTCAAATTTTAATAACTATAAATGCTCAAGCTCAAACAGTAGAACAAAAAAAAGAAGAAAACTCTTCTATTAAACCTTATATTGAATCAACTGATATTTATGTTGAAATTTTGAAAATTAAAGAAGAACTTATAAAACTACGTAATGATGCTTTAAATAATAACTATGTTAATTAAGAAACAAATTTATTTTCTTCTAATATTTTCTTTATGTATTTATCATTTTTAGAATTATTATTTAAATATTCTAAACTATCTTTCAAACTTGATTGTAAAATATTAAAATCTCTTTTAATATCTGCTAATTTAAAAGTCATATCTCCACTTTGTTTTATCCCAAACAAATCACCACTACCTCTTAGTTTAAAATCTTCTTCACTTATTACAAAACCATCATTACTTTTAGTTAATATATCTAACCTCTCTGTAGCTTTATCACTAATTAACATACAATATGAAGTAAGAGAATTTCTTCCTACTCTTCCTCTTAATTGATGTAATGTAGCTAATCCAAATTGTTCAGCGTTAAATATTACTATAGTGGTAGCATTCCTAATATCTACTCCTACTTCTATAACTGTGGTGCTAATTAAAATGTCTGCTTCTTTTTGTGCAAATTTTAGCATTACTTCTTCCTTCTCTTTAGGTTTCATTTTACCGTGTAATTTTAATATATTATATCTACTACCAAATGCTCTATTCATATTATTATAAAGAGTATCAACGTCGTTTTTATCCACTTCATCTTCTTCATTTAAAACAAGTGGTGCAACAACATATATTTGATGTCCTAATTTTAACTCTTGATACATTTTTTCTAACACAATTTTTATTTCAGATGATTTATTTAGTGTTGTAACAATTGGTATTCTACCACTTGGTTTAGTCTTGATATTACTAACATCCATATCTCCATAAATTGTTAATGCATATGTTCTTGGGATTGGAGTTGCACTTAAAGATAAAATATCTGGATTTATTCCTTTATCTTTTAAATTGGTACGTTCTCTAACACCAAAACGGTGTTGTTCATCAGTAATAACTAAACCCAATTTATTATATATCAAGTTATTATTTATTAACGAATGGGTACCTACTAATATATCAATATTACCAGCTTCTAATTCTTTCATGATTTGTTTTTTATCTTTTGCTTTAGTTGAACCAGTTAATAACTTTATATTATATTTCGGAAATAAATTTATTAAATTTTGATAATGTTGAATAGCTAAAATTTCTGTTGGCGCCATCATAGCACTTTGATATCCACTTAACTTATTGATGTATATAGCAACAAAAGCTACTATGGTTTTCCCACTTCCTACATCTCCTTGTATTAATCTATTCATTTGATTATTACCATTCATATCCACATATATATCTTTTATTGTTTTCAATTGATCAACCGTTAATTTAAAGGGTAATGTGTCGACAAAAGAATCTACTTTACTTATTTCAACTTTTCTACTAAGCCCAATTTCTTTTTTTCTTTTAAATTTTAAATAATTTACTTTAACAGAATATTTAAATAATTCTTCGTATATCAATTTCTTTCTAGCTTCTTTTAATAATGTTGTACTACTAGGCTTATGAATTTCTAAAATTGCTTTTTCTTTATTTAGAAGATTATATTTTTTATTTATAATATCAGGAATATAATCTTCTAAATAAAAAGGTTCAGTCAAAACTTGGTCAACATATTTACCAATAGTTTTACTACTAAGCCCACTAGTACGATGATAAATACACTCGATACTTGTTTCAGTAATTTCAGAATTTCTAATTTCAGATGCAACTATTTTTTCATTATCTTTATCATAAGTTCCAATTATTGTTACAATCGTTCCAATTCTAATAATGTTTTTTAAATAAGCTCGATTATATATCACTATTTGAATTCTTCTATTTTGAGTTTGAATATAAAATTTTAAACTATTTCTCCTTTTACTATAAAAATTAATATTAGGTAAAGTTTCTACTATTCCGTCTATTACTATTTTATCTTTATTTGTGCATTGTTCTAAATTAGCTCGTTTAATCATTTCGTAGCGATAAGGATAATGTTCTATAAGTTCTGTAGTATCATTAATGTTTAGTTTTTTTAATAACTCAACATTTTTCTTAGTTATTCCATCTATTTTTTCTATCAACATAGTATCACCTTAAGAAAATAATACCAAACATAAGTTTGGAAGTCAAACGTAATTATAGTATTTATACAATAAAATTAAAGTTTTTTAAAAAAAAGGTTGACAAATTAACCTTTTGCGTTTAAGATAGGAATCACCAATTCGAATTAGGCGAATTGGCGCTAGTATCACACTAG
>CAYJJT010000025.1:0-11278 GCA_964370575.1 uncultured Muribaculaceae bacterium
GCAGGTGGTGTGGAATCATCCGCAGGCGGTGTGGAATCATCCGCAGGCGGTGTGGAATCATCCGCAGGCGGTGTGGAATCATCCGCAGGTGGTGTGGAATCATCCGCAGGCGGTGTGGAATCATCCGCAGGCGGTGTGGTCGTTCCGCTGACAGGCAAGGGGTCTCCCCCACTCCCCTGTTCCGAGGCGAATACAGTGAGTGTGCCAAAGCTCAACACCAGTGCCAGCATCAAGAGGCCGCCTAGCCAAAGTTTTCCCTTTTGCATATTTCCTCCTATCAAGTAAAAAAAGAGCATTTCGCTGGATGCCCACCGAACAAACACGGGCATAGCCAGCACTTATAAGGCATTTTTTAGTACATGATTGCATTGTATATACTGAATGTAATACAGTGGAATTTAGCGGTTGTAAGGTCCTACTTGAATATCTAAAGTATTAAGGGCAAAATTGCAGTTATAGTAAGGGTCGCCACATTGGATTTCAGTGCCCCACAGTGCGTGTAACCGCTGCACCTCCTCCTCTAAGCGCTGTACTTTTGTGTCTGATAAATCCCATCCACGGCTTTTGCTTTCATAGTGATAAAGCTCTGCATACGGTGTAAATACATTGAGGTAACCGGCTTTTCGCAGCCGCAGGCAAAGGTCCACATCATTGAGAGCAACAACAAATTCCTCATTAAAACCATGTAGTTCTTTGAAAAGAGTGCGGCGGATCATAAGGCAGGCACCGGTAACAGCGGTGACATTACGGCTGTATTTCAATGTGCCCATATAGCCGATATAATCGCGTGGGGCACCGTTTTGGCTGTGGCCGGCCGAGCGCCCCATTCCCAAAACAACACCGGCATGCTGCACGGTATCATCTGGATAGTAAAGCTTTGCCCCCACAGCGCCCACATCATTGCGCTGGGCAAACATCAACATTTCTTCCAGCCAGTTTTCGCTAATCACCTCTGTGTCATTGTTTAAAAATAATAGCATCTCACCGTTAGCAAAATTGGCAGCATAGTTGTTGACAGCAGAATAATTAAATTCTTTTTCCCAGCGAATCACGCGTATATTGCTATCTTTCGAAAGTTATTCGTAAAGAGAAAATACTTCGGTTTCGGTGCTGCCATTTTCTGCAATGATAATTTCGTAATTTGTATACGTGGTTTTTTGTTTGATAGAGTCCAAACAAGTGCGTAAGGTATCGGCTTCGTTATGGTTTGGAATGATGATGGAAACAAGTGGGGTGGCCGTAAGTTCATAGTCCACCTTATAAATGCAATCTAGCCCCGGTGCCACACGCACCGTACCTTTTAGGCCAACGCGCTCTAGATGAGCGGCAACCGCTTTAATGGCAGAGGTAATGGCATATGGTTTGGCCGAGATATTGCCGGCCACACTGCCACCATGGCTGCGCCAACAATATAAAAGTTTGGGCACGTGGGCTACATGGGTGGCTTTTTCGGTTAAGCGCAACACCATGTCAAAATCTTGGCTGCCGTCGTACTCACTGCGAAAACCACCGCCCACTTCATCCAGCAAGCTTCTTTTAAAGGAAGTGAAATGGCAAATGTAATTGTTAGCACGTAAATTATCAGGGGCAAAATCGGGCTTAAAATGCTGCACAATAACACTGTCTATTTCATTTTCACGGAAGGTGTATTCATCGCTGTATACAAAATCGGCCGATTCGTTGGCAATGGCGACCCTTGTTTCGTACAGTGCGTTGATGTTTAATACATCATCATGATCCAGTAATGCAATAAAATCGCCTGTGGCCATGGAAAGTGCGGCGTTTGTGTTGCCGGCAATCCCCTCGTTCTTTTCAAGGCGTATATAACGAATGCGTGCATCTTTTTTCTGATATTTACGCACAATTTCTTCCACATAACCGTGGGCAGAATCGCTTCCATCTGCAAGGCACAATTCCCAATCTTTATATGTTTGCCCAAGCACAGATTGTATAAGCTCTCGTAAATAATTTTCCGGCGTGTTGTAAAGCGGGCAGGCAATGCTAAACGTGAGCGGCTGTGCAAAGTGTGTAGCTTCTTGTGCAAGCGCTTGCTGCATTGTGGGCGCAAACGGGCAATTTGTGCCGTCCAGTGTGCCGTAATGCTGCTTGTTAAATTGTACGGTTTTGCGGCCAAACATACGGCAAGCGGCCATATAGGGGTACAAACGGCGCAACCCGGGCAAACGCAAGCACGTGCCACGCACCACCGATTTTACGCCGCCTACCAAAAAGCGAAGGGGTGCTGTGATGCGCCAAAAGGAAGAGTGTGATATGGCATTATACCGATGATTACAAACTTGCACTTCATGCAATATGTTGTGATACATAGAGGAAATGGCACTGTATTCTTCGCGCAAAAGGTGCATATCGTCTTGTTCTTTTAAAAGTGCTTGCTCGCATTGCCACAGATCTTCTCGCATTTGTTTTATTTCACTGCGAAACTCATCGATCATCTGTGCACCAACACTTTCAAGGTCAAGCGCGGCAATATTGGCTGTAATGTGCAGCTGTGAGCCGGCCCAGCTTTGTTTTAGTGCAACACAAATTGCATCTCCCTCGCGTATCAGTAGCAATGGGTCGTGAAAGTCGGCCCCATTTGAACATTGCACAGGCAATGTTTTTCCGTTTACACTTACATTTAAATGGCGCACAATCGAACGCAAACCAGCTGGCAAGGCCACTTGAACGTCTCTTGCACCTGCCGGAATGGGCAACATCCAATCGAGGTTCGGCTCCCACTGGGTTTTGGTAAGAGACCCCTCGTTTACAAAGCCTTGGCCAAAATTAAACATAGCATGTGCTGTGTAAACAGGCAGCGTGTTTGGCCGGTTGACTTTAAGCAGGCGAACGTAGCGCTCATAATCTTCTGTTAAGCGTGCAATGGATAAAGAATCTCGTTTTGTAAAATAAATGGCGTCTGGCAGCATGTTGGGTGTTATGGCTGTGGTGGAGCGAAAAAAGCCTTGCAAAGAAAATTGCTTCACCCAATATTCAGGCTGACGTACATTAAAATGTGTATCTTCATTTATATCACTGGGGCTTGAAGAAAATAGGATATGGTCTCCATAGCTGCAAAGTTTTTTAAGGGCCTGTGCTAGGTCCTCTTCATATAAATGCTCCAGCACTTCAATATTGGTAACCAAATCAAAGTGTGTGGGGCAGTTTTCCAGTGGGGCATCATTTAGGAGTGAAGACACCTGCAAGTAAGGGCGCACCGTTTCTTTTGCGTGTGCAATGGCATCGGCCGAGATGTCAAAACCATACGCCTCTACACCGCGCTCACGCAGCGCTTCCACCAAAAAACCAACGGCACAGCCGGCATCTAGCACGGTTTTGGGGTTATAATGGTATATAATACTGTCTGCCAAGGCAGCAAAAAATTGCTTAAAAGCAGCTGTGGTATCTTGGTTTTCGTCCCCTAGGGTGCCATAGCCTTCGTCTAAGTAGTAGCTCCAGTTATAAATATCGTCCATAGTAAAAATAGAGTCCCTTTCAAAACGCGTGCCTAAAAAGGCATATTTCGGTTATTTTAATTTCTTTGTACTATAATTCCATTATAGTATACTATATAAATATCAATTTTGACAAGTTTTTCCGTAAGAGCACGGAATATTTTATGTTTGTATTTGTTAAAGATGGCGTTGTTTTGCAAAGCAGTCCGCATGGCTTTATACGATAATATGCAAATTATATCACGTGTTTATAATAATACATTTATGTGTATATGTATATGAACATCAGTTTAAATGCATATATTGCTGTGTGTGTTAAATGTGTTAGAAATATAGCTTTTACTCAATATATTTTGGGGACAGATTTGTACACGCTTTGCATGCTGTTACGATACCAGAAAACAAAAGGGCGACATGAGAACACGAACGTTTTTTAAGTAAGAATGTCTTACATTGTCTCATACGATGGGCCATAATAGAATCATATTTTTTAAGGTAGCCCGGTGACAGTGATTGCCTTTTCGCATGTGGCGCTTTTTAGCCCTTTCCCCTATTTTTTTATAATGCCAAATTTGTGATGATGTTTTGGTGGTTTTTTTACATAAAGGGCATATAAATGTATAAAGTAAAGTGTAAAATGTAAATCTTGCGAATCTGTAGTATATGCATATATATGTGTGTATATGTGTATAAATTAATACATATGCTTTCATATAAGGTTATTTATAGCTTTGTTTCGCTTTTTTACAAGCAACTTGTAATTGATACGCTTATTTTTATGTGCATACAATAAATTGTGCCACCCAAAAGGATATATTACCGTTTCCAAGCGCGAATTGCATGCAAAACCATATTCATGTATGTGCTTATACATCGCTTTCTGTATAAGTATGTGATATTTTCTAGCTCTCCCCTATTCATATAAAAGCCGGAACCATGATGATGTTTTGGCTTTTTTACTTAAAGGGCATATAAACATATAAAGTAAAATGTATAAAGTAAAGTGTGAAATGTAAATCTTGCGAATCCATAATATACATATGTAGCTATGTGTATATGCGTATAAACAAATACACATACTTTTTTACGGTATTATTTATCGATAGCTGTGTTTCGCATTTTTTATAAGCAAGCTATAATCGATACGTTTATTTTTATGTGCATACAATAAATTGTGTTGCTTCAAAAGAAGATACATTGCGTTCCCAAGTGTGAATTATATGCAAAACAATATCGATGTATGTGCTTATGCATCATTTTTTTGCTCTTGTACAGGGCACATTTTTACCCACATGGATTCACATTAACAAGCTGATACAGCTATATGTATACATGCATGTGTATACGGCTACATGCATATATAATTAAATGTCTGTAAGTTATTTATTTACTTATATCAGCTAGGCACTATTATTTATGTTATACACACATTGTAATATGTGTATAAAAATATGTGTATGCTAATATACTCATACATTAGCATACACACAAAAAACATAAATGATGCTTATTTCTTTTGGTGTTTTAGGTATTCTTGCATTACATGGTGAACTAAGTCGTTTAGGCTCATGTCCTTTTGTTGTGCCAATTTTCGCAGGCCGTCGTGTAAGCTGGGCTGCATTAGAAGTTGCACCCGTTTCGAGCGTGTTTCAATATACTCGGGGTTTCGTTTCATTGGCACAGTGCTTTGTGGGGTGTAAACCGGCGTGGGCTCTTCAGCCGGTGTTGGTGTTTTAGAAATTTCAGCCGGTGCCGGTGTAGGTTCTGCGGTGTTTTGTGTGGTGTCTTCGTTATCCGATACACTTAAAAATTGCATAGCAGGGCTGTTTCTAAAGCTTTTCTTCGCGCTCATTTTTCTGTACCTCCTAGAAGTTCAGCCAGTAGATTTTTGTAATCTGTTGCTGCATTGCTACGTGGGGCATAGTCGAAAATATGGCATCGTTGTGCTTGCGCTTCTTTTAAGGCAATGCATTCGCGAATGCGTGTTTTGCACAGCTGTGTGCCCATTTTTTGTGCGGCGTCTGACATGCCATCGGCCACTTCACGGCTTAAAATAGAACGCCCGTTGTATCGTGTTAGCAAAATGCCTAAAATGCGTAAATTTGGGTTTGTATATTCGCGAACGGTTTCGATCGTATCGTACAATTGGCTAATGCCGTGCAGGCTATAGGCATCGGCTTGGGCAGGAATAAGTGCGGCAGTGGCTGCGGTGAGTGCATTCACTGTTAAAATGCCAAGGGCGGGTGGTGTGTCTAGCACAATATAGTCGTACAAATCATAAAGTGGTTGCAATAGTTCTTTAAGGCGCATTTCTTTACCAACACCACTGATGGCGATATCGGAAAAAGCAAGCTGTGCACTGGCCGCAATGGCGTCGCCCACGGGCGTTTTTTGTATGCAGGCCAACATTTGCGTTTTGCGCATTTCAGGGTTTTGTCGCTCTTGTAAAAGCGAAAACAAGTTGGCCTCGCCTTCGTGCACCGCCAATGTATCAGACAAATTGCCTTGCGCATCTAAATCAATAAATAAAACACGTTCGCCACGTAAGTGCAGCGCTGCACCAAGGGCAAGTGCGGTGGTGCTTTTGGCCACCCCGCCTTTTTGATTGATAATGAGTAAAATATCTTTCATATAAACACCTTTTTTAAAAGAAGTGCCGCCAAAAGGCGGGGTAAAGCAACATGCATACATATATATGTATGCATGTATGTGTATATATATAAAGTAAAAATTTATAGAATTTAAAATATAGTATACACATGTTTACCATAGTATATCGCAATAAAGTTAAAAATGCAAGATATTTATAATACATGTAGATGCTTAAAAGTATACACATAAAAGTATGCACATAATTTTTTGTGGAATGACTTTAAGTGGAATAGATGGTTATAATGATGCCAGTAGAGCAAATCAACAGCGCACAATTCATCGGAAACACGGTGCGATAAAAAAAGCGAGAATCAAAGTATAATGCAACGAGGAAGTCTAAAGAAGAATCTGTAACCTATTACAATGAAACAAGAAGAAAGAATGTTCAAATTAGATTTGATTGAGATTACATCCATTCCAATGTTATAAAGACACATGCATTTGGTCATCATAATCGATTGGACTTATAGAATTGTAGTGCCCTGATTTCCTTCAGGCATAGTAAAAATACGTTCTGAAAAGGGGGGTGTTTAAAGTACCATTCCAACGCAGGGGGGCGCATTTATCAATTCTAAGAAAGGGTGCTAATTTACAAATGACGAGTACAAAATGGGCTGAATTGTTTAAGAAAAGCAGAAAGCCTGTGGTCTTGACTTGGGTGCCATTTATAGTGTATAGTTTCAACGTAGGTATGGGTATGGGAAATATCTTTTCGTTTTTAGATACTGCTTTTGAAGCTGTGTTTCAAGCTACGTATAATCAAGAACTGATGAAGTTCGGCAAGCAATCTTTTTTGTGCATATATTGCAAACAGTAGAAATGACAATTTTGTATTTTCGTGGGCTTGTGTAGCAGATAAAAACAACCTTCATACACTGTTTGCAACATTGTTTACGCAAAATATGTTGCGATAAGAACATCGTACATACACGATTGGTGGCTCTTATAGTCAAAACATGTATTGGAACAAATTGTACAGAGATTATAAGGTAGCGATTGATATGCATTTACATTTTGCATTTGGGGCAGTGTTGTATTGCATTTTATGAACAGATAAGTAGCATAAACAATATTGCCAGGATAATGGTTTTCATTTTGTATGTGCTCTTTACTGTGGCGAAGGATGCGGTTTGATTTACGGCGCTTTTTAATTTATGGTATTATATGGTATTATAAAATATAGTAAGCGCTACTGGATGATAGGCGGTTTGAAAAACAACGATTATATTATGAATCACTCATTTGGTGTGTGTGTATCCAGGAATGGCCGATGAGCTGATAGACGATATGACGAAGATAAGTATGGGGACGATCAACAATTTAGAAGAGGGATTATGGAAAACTTACAAACCGCTGAAAAAAGAAAAACAATTGGCATCTCAGTTCCATGCTTCAATGAAGAAGAAAATATTGTGCCACTTACTGAGGCAATTATAAAAACGATGCAAGAGGATTTGCCACAATATGATTATATCATTCAATTTATTGATAACGACTCGCAAGATAATACGCGTCTATTAATTAGACAAATGTGTGAGAAGTATCCACAAAATGTCAGAGCTATTTTCAATGCGAAGAATTTTGGCGGTATATCGGGGTATCATGGCCTTATGAATGTAAAGGGAGATTGCTGTATTCCTTTGGCAGCGGATTTTCAGTGTCCTGTAGAGCTTATTCCACAGCTTGTTAGGGAATGGGAAAAGGGATATAAAATTGTATGTGCAATTAAAAACAAATCCAAGGTTCATTTTGCACTTAAATTCGTTAGGCAAGTGTACTATAAAATTATAACGTCTTTTTCAAGCACAAAACAAATTCCAAATTTTACAGGCTTTGGGGCCTACGATAGACATTTTTTAGAAGTTTGCCGAAATTTAAAAGACCCTGTGCCAAATTTTCGTGGCATTGTGGCCGAAATTGGTTACAACATCACCTCGATTTACTTTACCGAGCCAAAACGAAAACACGGAAAATCGAAACAGAACTTTTTTTCCCTTTTCGATTTGGCAATGCGCAACATTACAAATTACACCTCGGTAATTCCAAGGGTTGCAACATTTGGCGGCTTGCTTTTTGGCGGCGCCAGTGTTTTGGTGGCACTGGTGTATTTGGTGCTTAAACTGCTTAATTGGGATAATTTCGATGCCGGAATCGCTCCCGTTGTGTTGGGGGTGTTTTTTATCGGTGGTTTGCAGCTTATGTTTTTGGGGCTGATGGGCGAGTATCTACTGAACATCAACCGCAGGATATTAAACCGTCCGTTGGTTGTAGAAGAAGAAAGAATTAATTTCGAATCTAGTGAAGAGAGCATTTTATGAAATTTGCAAATTATTATTTCGAGGGCAGTGAACTAAATAACATAGGCGACAATCTTCAATTGCTTGCTGTGGATTATATTTATGAGCAAATGGGGATAAAAGAGACGGATAAAATAGAAATCAATAAAAACGAATTGCCTGTTTACAATGGGGAATATGCCGTTCTACCTGTCAGTATGCCCTTGGTAGACTATGTTCCTGGTGGCCTTGCAAAACGGTTTTCCCCCAAAATTATTCCGGTGTTTTTGGGGTTGACCATGCTAAGGGATTTTTTGTATCCAGAGGAAGTTTTGTATTTAATGAACTATGCCCCAATTGGATGCCGAGACGAAAGAACTTTAAACACCTTACGAAGTAATAATATCCCGGCTTATTTAAACGGGTGCATCACAGCCTTGTTGCCAAAATACAAAATAGATAGAACAAAATTAAACAAAGTGTTTTTGGTTGATATTCCAAAAACATTGGAAAAGCATATACCGCAAAACTTATTAAAAAATGCACAAAGAGAAACGCACCTGAGAAAAGGGAGCAATGTGAACTCCAAGCAAATTGCCATAGAACAATATAAAATGTATAAAGAGGAAGCGTCGCTGATAGTTACTTCATTATTACATTGTTCTGTGCCATGCATGGCTGCCGGTATACCGGTGGTTTTGGCAAAATCGGGATGCTCCTATCGCTTTGGATGGCTTGAAAAATTACTTCCCGTTTATACGGCCGAACAATTTGAAAATATCAATTGGAATCCGACGCCGTGTGAATACGAAAAACACAAAACAAGGCTTTTACACAATGCCATAACACAAATAAATAACGCACAGCAAAAATACAGCGATATTTGCGAGATTGGTCAGTTTTATGAGTCTCGTGAAAAAAAGAGCTACATTGTAGACAGTTTTCAGTGCATTCGGGAAAAAATAGATGCCTTATGGCAGAATAATCCACCCAAAACATATAGCCTTTGGGGGATGACACAACTGGCAGAACAATGTGTGCGTTATATAGAGAAAAACTACCCAAGCATAAAACTACTAAATATATATGATAAAAAACAGTCGGTGGAATTTGAGGGATTTGTGCCAAAAAAACCGGACGAGATAACGGGCACCTCAGATGATTTTATCATTGTGGCGGCAGTTGCAGCCATAGATTCTGCAAAAAAACATTTTAAAGAAATTAAATTAACAGAAGACAAATATGCCATCACAGAAATTACCGTATAGGGGGCATACAAAATAGAGCAAAAGACAAAGATGAAAAACTCAGCCTACAACACCATTGGCACGTTCTTTTATTTTTTCTGCCAGTGGATAACCACCATCATCGTTGCGCGCATTGCGGGCTTTGAAGCCAGTGGCGTGTATGCCATTGCCATTTCCTTTTGCAACATCTTTTATTTTATTGCAAACTTTGGCATGCGCAACTTTATGTTAAGCGACGTTGAAAATGAATTTTCTTTTAAGGAATATGCAAGCGCACAGGTGCTTACCATAGGTAGTGCTTGTGTGCTGATGCTTGTTGTTTTGCCTTTTATGAACTTTGAACTGCAAATTGTACTTAGTTGCATCATCTTCATGTGTTTCAAGGTGGGCGAAAGCATCACCATATACAATTTTGGCGTTTTGCAACTGCAAGATAAGTTTGGCATATTGCTTTTTTCGTTTGTTTTAAAAGGGGCTTTCAGTGTGGGTGCATTTGCACTGGTGCTTTACGTAACACAAAATATTGTGTTGGCCATTTTGGCAATGGCCATTTCTTATTTTATAGTTGTTTTTTTTGTGGATGTAAAAACAATCGGTTTTTTTATGGCAAAACCGGCCATCAACAAAAAAACGGCCGCTATTTTAAAGACATGTTTGCCGCTGATGCTGTTTTCACTGATTTTGCCCTATATGAATTTTATTACCAGATATGTTGTGAACACACTTTTTTCAACACAAACAACGGGTTATTATGCGTCCGTTTCCGTGCTTACAGTGGTGATGACAACGCTAGCCGGTGCTATTTGGCAGGTGCTGATTCCACAATACAGCAAAAACTATATTGGTAAACAATATGGGCAAACGCGCAAATCTATTTTGCTTGTCATTCTGGGTATTTTTACTGTTACATTGCTTGGCTACTTAGCTTGTGTTTTGGTGGGGGATTTCGTTCTTTCCCTTTTGTTTGGGGCCGAGATATTGCCCTATTCCTATTTGCTAATCCCCACGCTTTTTTCGGCAAGTCTTTTAACACTAAGTGCTTATTTCAACATCCACTTCATCGTTATGCGCAAAAACCGGCTGTTGCTTTTGGTGAATTTTATTCCGGCGGTACTTTGCAGTATTTTGGTGTATCCGCTTGTGGTGTACGTTGGCATGGTGGGGGCCATTTATTCCATGATCATTTCCATGGGGGTTCAGGCTGTTTTGCAAATGCTTGTAATCTTTGTTTCATTAAATGAAAAGAGGGTGAACCGGTGAAAGTATCAGACTATATTGCACAGTTTCTGGTGAACAACAAAATTAAGGACTTATTTCTTATTTCCGGTGGCGGCATGATGCACCTTTTAGACAGTGCAGCAAAAAATGAAAAGCTCAATTTAATTTTCAATTTGAACGAGCAGGCAACGGGAATTTGTGCCGAAAGCTATGCACAGTTTACAAATCACCTTGGTGCATGCATGGTGACAACCGGCCCCGGGGCAACCAACGCCGTAACAGGGTGCGCGGGTGCATGGGTGGATTCTACACCTGCCATTTTCATCTCCGGCAAATGCAAAACAGAGCACATGGGCCAATTGAAAGGGCTTAGAATTTACGGTGCGCAAGAAATTGCCATTGTGCCAATGGTGAAACCCATCACCAAATATGC
>CAYJJT010000026.1:0-11059 GCA_964370575.1 uncultured Muribaculaceae bacterium
TATTATTTTGAAGATATTTTAGGAAATGTTTCTTAAATAACACGACTATCTATAAATGGGCAAAAACTTTCGAATTCATGCAAACTTTCACATGGTGGTGGAATTTAGTCCTGCACTGGAATTTACTTTTTCAAGTTAGCGGAAAAGTAAGCAATGAGACAAGCTTAAATAGAGGGACTAACTACCACATGAAGTAGAAATTTGTACTCTGCCAGCTGATGATACTTGTAACGTGTGTGGTAGTGAGTTGAAAGTAATTGGAAAGGAAGTTGTTCGAACAGAAGTGGAATTTATTCCGTCCAAGGTTATTGTGAAGCAGATTGTCCGAGAAGTTGGAAAATGTGTGCTGTGCGGAACGGATAAAAGTGAGTATCCCAAGGATCATTTTCAAAAAGTAACCCATTTAAGAGACAGGAAAACGATTATTATCGGATGGGATTGGTACTTCCGAGAAATAACATGGCACATTGGACCATCCGATGTAGCCAAGAATGGTTTACACCAATCTATGATCGAATTCATGAGAAGTTGCTCTCCTGTGAGACGTTACATATGGATGATACTCGAATTCAAGTGAACAAGGAGGAAGGGCGAAAAGCAAACAGCCGATCTTTTAGCAGGGTTTCATGAATATCTCATGACGGATGCGTACATCGCATATAAGAAACTAGAGAATATCAAACAAAGTTTTTGCTGGGCCCACTGCCGTCGGTACTTTCATGAAAGTATTCCATTGGACAACCGTGGGAAGGAAATCCCTGGCTCTAAGGGGGCGGAAGGTCGCGAACATATTAATCTCCTCTTTAAACTGGAAGAGAAAATCAGTGACCTCGATTATGAAGAAAAGAAATGCAAGCGTCAGGATGCTTCCCGAGCAATCCTAGGTGCCTTTTGGGCGTGGGTTGATGAAACCGCATCCATTCCAACTATGAATGAAAAACTAACTTCCGCATTGAATTATGCGACGAACAATCGAACCTACTTAGAAACCTTTTTAGAAGATGGTCGATTAGAACTTTCGAATAATCGATGCGAAGCACATATAAAGCCATTTGCAACGGCAAGACGAGCATGGCTATTTGCAGATACACCAAAAGGTGCCACTGCAAATGCAGTGCTATATACCTTGGTTGAAAGTGCAAAAGCAAATGAATTGAATATCTACGAATATTTAAACCACTTATTGAGTGTAATGCCAGAGCTAGACTATCATACGCAGCCAGAACGGTTAGATGAGCTATTGCCATGGTCAGATCAATTACCAAGTAAGTGTCGCTTGAAACAAATCAAAAAGAAGCGCCTCAAATAAGTCGAAGTAATCATACCAGAAAGAACTGGTGATTGCACTCATAACTGTCGATGATAACCCTTTTTCTTAAGTTAAT
Source organism: uncultured Muribaculaceae bacterium (assembly GCA_964370575.1). GTDB lineage: Bacteria > Bacillota_I > Bacilli_A > RF39 > UBA660 > MGBC107952. The sequence goes on from CAYJJT010000026.1 coordinate 1,386, forward strand.
GACATTGACAAATCACATCCTTTTACAAGTCGCCTTGCGGCGAGGGACGTGATTTATCATGATTTTAACTTGCTAGCCCATCACGAATCAGCGGTGTGATTCGTGTGGGAATATAAGATAATAAAATTTTTTCTCTGGATTTTCATATTTCTTGATTTTCTGACTCCAATATCGGAAGGTTGAAACCTTAATGCCTTGTTCGGCACACCACTCTGTAATTGTTTGTCCGCTTTCTTTTCGTTCTTCCAGACGTAGCCTCCATAATTCTAATTTCTCCAATGTGTGATTCCTCCTAATTTTTATTTTCTAAGAGTATAGCATTGAAGTTGTGCTAATTCACTACGCCTTGTTTTGGATCCACTTACAGAAAAATCCCCTTAGAATAATATTAATTTTAACATTACCCTAAGAGGATCGATATATACTCTACATAAAATTTCTTACTAACTCACAAAACTCCTATTGACTTGTTGCAGTTTCTAATATTTGTCTAATAAATCGAACACTTTGCTATTTGAGTCATCTAATGAAACATTATCTGATTGTATAATCACTGCTGATGTTTCAATGTTGTGAAGCATATCCTTTGAACTGCTATTCTCTGCCGCATTTTTTAATTCTGTTTCTGTTATATTATCAATTTTGATATTTGTAAACAAATCTTCCGATTCCCATAATCCAGTACCCTTTTCTCCAATTTCTTTAGCAAAATCAGATGACAAAATGATACTCTCCTCACCATTTCCCTTTATAGTGCCATCTGAGTTCGAATCTACTCCACTCGCCTTACTACCTACATATAGATAATATCCATCCAACTTTGTGCTATCATTTGTAAACTGACCAACAGCATTTTTCTTTAAGTCCATTACCTTTATCCAATTCTCTGGATCCATTCCTGTAATTTCTGCAATGGCATCCATAGTATCTAATCCCTCTACACGGATATATACTCTTGAGTTTACAATTCCTTCAATCTTCTCATCACTAACAGCCACATGCGGGTTTTTGGGAATAGATGAGTATGGAACAACTCCTTCATAATTAATCCCCTCCGTAGTTCCTGAATCTTTTTTCATCGTGATTTCACCGTTTACATTCGTATAATCCTCTGTAGAATATGGTGCATAGTTTATTTTCCCATTCACAACTGTCTCTCCATCAGAGGTCACTTGATCCTCCAATTTATTAAATACTCCTGTAGCGCTATCTCTCCATACTAAATTTTCACGAATATCTAACTTAGTTGTCCCATTATCATATGTATATCCTGGTCCAATTGCAAATGTATTGACTACTTCATTGGTTGAAGCTGATAACCAAGCTAAAGTTCCTCCTACACCTACTATACCTACTAATCCCATTGCTACTAACATTGTTGTAAATTTCTTCTTGTTCATTTGTACTTCTTACTCCTCTTTCTCTTAATCTTTTTCCTAAATCATATTGATTCTTACAGCTATAGAATAACCGCCTCTAGTCACACAACGGTCACACAAAATGTAAATACTCCAAAGGTTCTTACAGCACACATGGAGTAGGAGCTAGCTAATGAATTTATCTACCGTCCTCACTGATTGTATCATTGAACCCAGTAAGTTCATAATCATCAATTCATTCATGTAATTAAATACGCACTGGAAGTCTGCCGCCTTTCAACTGGGACAAATCTTGAATACCTATCTTGCATGTTATATACAAGCATTCGATTTTTCCGATACCCTCTCTGTGTAGTAAGAACCTTTGGATTACTTACCACTTACCGCCCATGGCGTGCAAACAAAAAACAGAGGTGGAATAAATCCATCTCTGTTTTTTGTTATGCTTTAATTTTCTAACAAATCTTATGGTTGTTGTGGTACAAATGTCTCAACTGATACATTACCCCATGGGTCAGCAGGTGCTACCGCTGTCATATCAACTGTGAAGTTATCTGATTGAACTGCTTCTGCAGTCAATGTAATTGTTAGTACATCTGCTACATCTGCTACTTCATTTCCCCAAGTTTCTGGAATTGTAAATGATGTCAAAAAGTTTCTAACTCCTCCTGGTGCTACAATCGCCTTTGTTCTGCCTCCATTAGCATCTGTGCTTTCTGTTCCATTAACAGCACCTGTATAATAGTAATAATCCCCTACTAAAACCCAATCTTTATCAACGCCAATACTATTAGCTGCATCACCTGTAATCGCTGCTACAACTTCCGCTGCCATACGTGTCTCCGCTGCTGCTTTAGCAGTGGCATCCAATGTTTCACCATCGATGATAACACCTTCAGGCAAGTTTACCGCCACTTCCATCTTCATACGTAAGTATGCTGGTTGTGAATCTTCTTTCACATCTACATCCGCAATTTTACTAATGAAATCTCCAGGAACTACTTGGTTATACGTAATACCCTTTCCATCTTCTGCAACAGTTACATTATCTTCGCCGAATTCTTCTTCAAACGCTTCTGTTACACTTTCTGTCAACCCAATATCTACATGCCCCATTGTCACTACATTACCTGCTGTATCATTATCTGTAAAGTATGCCAATGTAGCTCCTACACCAATTGCTCCGATTAATCCTACTGACGTTACTAACGCCAAAACTTTTTTCTTGTTCATGTCATTCGCCTCTCTGCTCTATCAATTTTACTATTATTTAAATAATTCTTCTGTCATAGTTGAAATAATTTCATCTTTGTCTGCTGTATCTTCATCATCTACAATATTATCAGCTTGAATAATTCCTGCATTAATTGTAATAGAATCAAATGCTTTTCCATCTCCTATCTTTGTTTCCAACTCTGACTCAGTTAGGCTAGAATTTACCGTAATTGTTGTAAATAATGGCTCTGTATAGAAGTCCACATTTAAAGTTTCTGAAATAATTCCTGTTGTTTCTGCATTACCATTTTTACCCACATATTGATAGTATCCATCTTTTTCACCATTATCAGTTTGAGTTTTATCAGTATTAGCTACTTTATCCCAAGCATCATTCACATCTACAGTTCCTATATCAGCAATGTCATCTAATCCTTCTACAAGTACATATAATCTTGAATTAACAATATCATCCTCAACAAATACTGTTGGATTTTTAGGAATTACAGAACCTGGAACAATTCCTTCATAGCTAATTCCCTCTGTTCCATTTTTAGATACAATATATGAATCATCTTCCTGCTGTTCAGTTGAATACTCGTATTTATCTAGTGTCACTTCATCACCAGTTTTAATTTGGGCCTCTCCTGTCACTCGAGTAAATGCTCCATTAGCTGGATTTCTTGTTACCAATGACTCTAAAAGGTTAATTTTAATTGTTCCATCCTCGTTTGTAAATCCTGGACCAACTGCAAATGTGTTTACTACTGGATCTGTTTCAGCTGTCAACCAAGCTAATGTTCCCCCAACTCCTACTGCTCCTACTAATCCTAATGCTGTTACCATTGTTAATAATTTTTTCTTTGTCATAATTCTCTCTTCCTTTCTTGAATCCTCTTTTTTTGTTTTTTATTTTATTGTTGGTATTCATTATATTTACCACTCTATGGTAATTATTGTAATACCCCCCTGTCATACCGTGGTCACACGGTTACAACTTTTTTCTATTCTTCGTTGTCCGAAGAATGTTTTGCAGCTAGTTTCCTACTGCTATAGTTGGAAGTAATTGGTTTTCCAATCTATACTTAGTATTATAATACCTACTAGTCATACCGCAGTCACATGATTACAAGTTTTATAAGCTTTTATTCTTTTTCTTCTTGTGACTCTGATTGCACCTCTTCCACTGGTTCTGCTTGAGGCTCTGACTCTAGTTTGTTCTTCTTTTTCTTGCCTTTTTTCTTCTGCTCTTGCGCTTCTTCCTCTTCTTCCTTCTCAAATATATCAGGTAGGAAGGTCACTAGTATGATTAATACTAGCAATCCGCATATCACACCAATTCCAAGTGGTGTCGTTGCATATATGGAAACAAATCCAAGGTACGGAATACAGTACTGTGCTTCTCCGATTAAATTGTTAAATAGCACTGGGTTCGCATCCTCTGTCTGGTTTGCATCCCCTTTTGTAATGAATTGTTGTTCTTCTAATTGAACTTCAACAATTCTATGGGTTACCACTGTGTCTTCTCCTATATAATAGGTGATAATGTCCCCCGCCTCTAATGTTGTAGGATCTACATCCTTCTTTACACCTATCATGGAACCAACCGGATACTCCGGCTCCATACTTCCTGATAGGACTGCCATTGTTTCATAACCCAACACTCTCGGCAGGAGTAAAACCCCTGCCGCTAATGCTAATATTATGATTAAGATTGTGGATATAAATCCGCATATTTTTTTAAGCATTATTTATCTTCCTCTTGCTATCCATAATATTTAACTATTCATTTGTTTTGTCTTCAAATTTTCCAGCATCTTTATCAATTGAAGTGAATGCTGCTTTTATTGCTGCTGTGTTCTCATCACTAACTGTTATAAACATTTCTGCTGCATAGCATGACTCTGAATACACGCTGATTTCAAACTCACCTTCAAAGTCAGCATCTTCAATCAATGTTGCATTTGCCATAAGCGATTCCGTTAACGAATCTCCCTCTGAATTACCTGGAAGTGTCATCAAGTAGTAGTAAAATCCATCCCCTTCATCATATGACCAATTCGTACCTGGATCAACCTTTAATGTTGCTGCATTGGCTGGGGTGATTTCCACCCTAACCCTTACGTATGCTGGATCTGAAGTTTCGTTATTCACCTTGATATCTTTTGTTACGGTATCTTTCGTGTAAGTTACTGTCTCCACGATTCCTGTTGCGTGAACCATTGGGTCAAATAGATTGGTAACTACATTTGTATTTGCATATAGTAGTGCAAATGTTCCACCTACTACTACCACTCCTACTAGAGAGAAGAGAAGTAGTGTTTTTAATGTTAATTTCTTTATTCTTTTCATAATCTTCTACCTCCTTCTTCTATTCTACTGTTTTTACAGTTGGCTCTGTTCCACCTAGGTAGTTCCCACCATTAGCACCAGTTCCTTCTACCAACTGTATTACACCGTTTACAACTTCAAATTCATTGATTACTACATCTGTGTCTGTTGAATGATTCTCACCATCTGCTTTGTTTTCAAATACTACAACTGCATCTGTGTTATCATTATTCTTTGTACTTCCATCTGCATCGTAACCAATTACAACTTCAATATGACCTTTATCTTGAAGAGTTGCTTCTACACCTGTCTTTACTGCCGCATCAACATACTCATATCTCATTGAGCTAAGTTCTGTGATTGCATAGGTTCCTCTAGGAAGTTCAGCTAGGATTTTATTTACAGCTTCGGCTGCCGCCTCACTGCCAACGCCTTCTGTACTAGTACCCTCACCGATTCTTACAGTTCTGTACCAAACTCTTTCTGCATCGTCTATATCGTCTGTCTTCTCAATCTTAAATTGGAAGATTGCATCTCCTGCACGGTCTGTATTGATTAGGTCATCAATCCATTTTTTGATGTTGATTGTTCCAGCGATAACTTTAACGTAGTAGTTTGCCGTATTATCTACTTCCACTGCTATTCCATCACCGTTTGTCGAATCTAATCCTAAATCAAAGTCCTCGTCTGCTTTATTGTCTGGTTTTAAACCTGCACCCTCCAAGCTAGAATTACGTATGGTATTCTCATCTGGAGTATAAGTAAATGTCAATGTATAGCCTGCTGTTTTATCTATATCACTTGCTGTCGCTGGCCCCTTAATCAAATCACTGTCTGTTGTAACTTTATCAGCAGCATTGCTGCTAGCATCTATCTGGTCTACCGTGATAATCATTTCACCTTCACGTACCTTTTTATCATCCGACCAAGAATAGTCATAGTTCCATGTGTAAGTTGTTCCACCATCTTTAGAACTTATATCTTCTGCTTTTACTGTCTCTGTAGTCCATTTAGAAAGTTGCTCTATGATTGCATCTATAATTGATGCTTGCTCTTCTACAAAAATAGTTTCAGTCAACTCTCCCTCTTCACCAATCGATGTTTGTACATTCACATATGGTCTTGGGAACTCTAATACTGGCTGGATATTCTCTTCCTTTTCAGTCAATGTAACTTGAGAATTTTCTCCATTCGAAGGAACAACATTACCACCAAGATATTCCTCTTTTGCTGTTATAGGAATGTCATAATCAAACCAATTCAGATCTTTCTTCTCTTCCTCTACTACATTACCCGAGTCATCTGTTGTTTTACCATCTTCCTTACGAGTCAACTCCGCAGCTGAACCGCTCCATGTAAGTGTAAAAATTTCGTCCTTACTCTTTTTGATTTCTAAACTTCCAGGCATCTCATCTTCATCACCACACGTCCATGTCCATATAGTGTCTCCACTAGCATTGGTCGTTGAAGTAGGTAGTGTCGTCGCCTCTATACTCGACCCCTGTTTATCATAAAACTGATTTGCTACGGATAACATATCTTGTGCATCCATTTCGAATCGACTATCAATTTCATCTACAATTGTAGCTGGAATTTCTATAGCTCCACTAATATTACTTGATAAAGAATTAAATATTTCAGTTAATTCATTCGGATTGTATACCTTGGAATAATCATGTACAATAGTAGGTAAGAAGTCATTCCCTGATATTCCTTCACCACTTGTTGTTAAGATTTTATCATCTATATTTAAATCAAGGCCATAACCGATTCCAAATATTTCTACTCTTACCGCCTCATCCGTTTCTACCCCATTTTCATCTGTTACTTTCATCGTCGTATTGTTACGTGCTGCAATTGCTTGAGCTTGCACCTCTGCCTCAGCCGCAACTTGACTTACTTGTGACTGCACGTTAGCATTTACCAAAGTAGGAACACCATCTGTAAATAAAATAACATATTGATTTGGATTTGATGCTGTTGCTAAAATTGCATTCGCTGCCTCTAATCCACAATTCAGAGCTGTTGAACCACTAGCAACCATCTTACCTGGCTCTGAACCATCAGACGTACCAACAAATTGCATTAATTGTTCTAGTTCAATATCATCATCCACTTCTTTAAACGCATCAGCTGTATCATCTGTGTGTTCTTTCCAATCATCCGCATTTGCCCAGTTATTTCCAATCTCTCCACTATGTCTTGTTCCATTGACTACTTCTGTCGAGTGTATAGTATTACCAGTCTCTGTCAGCCAAGTCTTTCCATCCCATACATCTGTATTTTTATCAGCATCTTCTGACCTTTGAATATCATCTTGCCAATCAAAATCTACTACAGCTATTTCACTACCTGTTCCTTTCATTGCATCAATGAAATCCCTAATATTAGGTAACACACTCTTTTGTAAAACATCTGTTCTATTATTATATTTTGAGGAAAGCGACCCACTTGTATCAACTACCAATACAACACTTGCGGGCTTCTGCTCTTGCGTTACCCTCTCAGACCATGCTTGCAAATCAATCATATAGTCTCTATCATCAAAGTCACTTACGTTTGTATTTTTATTCACCCCTACTGCATCGCTATTTTTTAGAGTTTCCTCTTCTATAGTTATTGTAGATGTTAAACCATTTACTCCACTCGGTTTGGAAACCGTTGGTGTCTCATTCAATGGACTCCCTGTTTCCGCCTTCACATTTACTGTCAAGTTTGTTACATCAACTACTGTTGCTTCTACATCACCTTCATATTGAATTGTTGCCGATGCTAGGAGTTTTGCCCCTGTAACAGCTGCCGCAGATTTTGGTGCTATCTCGCTTACTTTCGCTACTAATTTACCATTTTCTGCAATGTCTTCAGCAAGGAATGTAAACTCTGTAGTCAATACATTTTCTGCGTTATAAGTTACAAATCCATCTCCAAGTGTTAGCTTAATTGATTCTACTGCTTTCTCCGATTTTGAACTAGCTTCGATTGCATTTACAATTGCTTCTACTGCTTTATCATCTGTTGCGATTTTTGCATTTGTATTATTCGCATCTTGTGTTGCATATGCTCGTAATTTTGTTTCATCTGTTACTGCTTCATCATAACCAATTGTATATACTGTAGCTTTCGCCTGAATACCTGATACTAATGTTGCATCTGTGATTGTGAATCCACCGTCTGATAATATAACCACATTTTGGTTTACACCGTCTGCTGCTAACAGTTGTTTTGCAATGTCCAATGTTGCTTCCATCGCTGTTGTTGCGCCTGTTGTTACAGTTAGAGTATCAATATATTGATTTAATTCTGTTGCTGACTCTACGCCATAGAATGCATAGTTATCATTCACTACATATCCACCAGCCACATCTGTTGCTGTAAGGATTGCTACTTTGTCATCTTCATCCATGTTCGCTACGAATGCCTTCGCTGCTGCTTTCATTTCTGTTAGTTCTGCTTCATTTATAGATGAACTATTGTCAAGAACTAATACTGTATGAGATGCTGTCTCAGTTACTGCTGTAGCCGAAGTCTCTAATGTTACTCCAAATTCTCTTCCTGTTGCTTCGTTTGTCTCTGGTGTTAGAGATACCTCTGCTCCAAGTTCATTTGACACTTTTGTTACTGCTTGCTCTGGATAAATCAAATCTGCATTAGCCGAAGCTTCACTTGCAGTTCCACTGCCTCCATTTGTTCCTGAACCATCTCCAGTTCCATTTCCCGAACCATCTTCTGCTGGTGGAGTAGTATTCACTACTGGTGTCAATTCATTGATTTTTGTATCAATTACATTCTTTGCTACTGTTGCTCTTCCTGAAAGACCTGCTAACACTGCCATTGTTTCCGACATTGTGGTTACATTGCCTTGCAATCCACTTACTTGAGCAGCAAGACCACTTCCCTCTGCGGACAATGTTTGTAACTCTGCATTCAACGCATTTATCGCATCTACTTCCTCTGTTGCTAATGTTGTCAACGTCTCGTTAGCTTTTTTGATTGCATTTGTAATATCTGTTGAAAGAGTTTCTAGATTTGTAGCCTGTGTACTAACTTTACTACTCAAATCACTTATAGCAGTTGTATCCAGCGCCTCAACTGCTGTCACTGCCGCCTCCACTGTCATAGATGCTGCTTGTGCCGCTGTCAAATCCATCGTAGCAATGGATTGAATTGCTGTTTCTGCTGCGTCTACTGCTTTTTTAGCTGCAGCTACTGCTAAGTCATCATCTAATGTAGTAACCTCACTCGACAAACCTGACACACTGCTAGTCGCTTCTGTAACTCTTGTGCTCAAGCCAGCCACTGTGACTGTTAAGTCCTCCTGATTCGCAACTGATGCGATTGATTGGGCAATTCCTATTACCCCTGCACCCAATACTAGGGTGATTGCCATTGTGAGAGCGATACCTCTCTTCACTAGCCTTTTCTTTTTGCGTCTTTCCTTAATCATAATAGCTCTTTGCTCCTTCCTTTTCTATCTATAAAATATATATGATTTCCTCTTTGTCTACTACACTATAATGCCTCGTAGTCACACACCGGTCACAAAACATCAAAAGATAGAAACTTTTTCAATTTTTTTGTGTTACCAGTTTTTCGTAACTATTCAGCCTTGCGGCTGAATACAAGTGGGACTGCGCTATGTTTACATAGCATCAGGCACATCTTGTGTTTCAGTCATAAGGCGCTTAGCCGTAATCGAGGATGTAGCTGTGAAACAGCGTAACAGATCACGCAGTGATCCATCCGAGATGT
>CAYJJT010000027.1:0-10642 GCA_964370575.1 uncultured Muribaculaceae bacterium
AAATCGTCGCCAACGAAATATCGCTATAACACTCTAATTTACAATAATTTCAAAGGACTTTTTCTGAGTTTTAGTGGACATCGATGTATATTCTACAACACATTGAGTGAGATCATTAGGTCGCGTAATCTCAAAGTAAAAGAGTAAATCTATGAATGAATCAATTAAGAGTCAGTATGTCAAGCGAACACAGCGTGATTACACGATGAGTTTTGAGCTAAGTATTGTGCAAGAAGTTGAGCGAGGCGAAGTCTCCATCAACGGAGCAATGCGCAAGTATGGCATTCAAAGTCACGGCGCAATTTTGAATTGGGTAAAAAATTTTGGTAACTTTGACTGAGAATTGCAAGTTGCCAAGATGAATAAGAAGCAAACACCCGAGCAGGAACTCTTCTAGCTATGCGCAGAGATTGAGGTTTTAAAGAAACAGAAAGCTTTTATGGAGCGAGAGTTGAATAATCGAGAACAAAAAGCTATCATGTTTGATGCTATAGTGCAGGTCGTACAGGAGGACTATAATATCGATTTGCTAAAAAAGTTACCCCCGTGCGGTGCACATCTACCTTGAAGAAAGCGGTCAAGGAGTAGGTAAAGGGTGTGAGCTGTTCGGGAAAAGTGGGCAAGCATACTATAAGAGTATATCATCTACTATTAAGAAACGAAGTAGTGCATCCGAGGTCATAGGCATGGTGGATAATATCCGTCGTGATATGCCACGCATAGGTACTCGCAAGCTATATCATTTGCTTGGCAAAGAGCTGCTACGATTGGGTGTGGGTAGAGATAAATTTTTTAGAATACTCAAGGTAAATCATCGTCTTATAACCCCAGAGCGCAGTTATAGAAACCAACGTATCGTAAAAAAACAAAATCAGCAAGTGGATTGCCCCGCTTGCTGATTTATAAACATTTTGTATCAAACATGTAAACCTTTTTCAGGTCGATATATTTGAAGTTTATTTTTTTGTGTTGTTGGGCGTTCTTTAATGTTAAATAAATATCGAGCAACTAATAAGAATATTCCAATAACATTGGCGGTAGCTGTAGTGATAAATGCAATTAACACATTGTCGGATAATACAAACAATTTAGCACCTACACCAATAACAATGCCTAGTACAAGTGCTTCAAATATGCATAAAAAGTAGAATATTTTATTTGAGAATTCTTGTCTCTGTTTTCTATCTTGTTTTGCTCCTTCTAATTCCTCTGATTTTAACTTTGTATCCAGCTTAATCAACTCAAGTTTTTCTAAGCTCAGTAACTTCTCAATAGTTGGTTCTTTTTCAGACTCTTCTATTCCAACATTTGATTTACTATTATCTTCCTTTAACGAATCAAGAATTTCACTAGCTACATTATTATTCATCCCCAATTCTTTTTTTATGTTTAGAAATAATATCCCTATAATGCATCTCTGTTAGTTGATTAGGTATAGGAGCATTCATCCCTTCAATATAGCAAATACTCCAAGGAGTGCCAGCTTTATGAGTTAAAGCAACAATTTCTGTATCGCTAAAATTCTCATATCTCTTAATTACCATTTGGCACACCTGTTGAATATCTTCATCAGAAAGCATTGGTGGAGTAAATGTAATTTCATTTTCGCTGTTATATTCAATTATTGATTCATAATCGAGTATTTTATTTTTTTGGTTATGTTTGAAAGAATGATAAACCGAGGGTATTACTGGTCCATATTTCCATGCTTCAACCTTATCAAAACGGTCATCTAAGATTGATTTACCAAATATTGCCAAGGAGAAACCGTGTACAATATACACTCGTTTCATTAAACCTAAAATTCCTAATGGACTTCCATCTTTTGTTAACCGCACTAAATAATTAGCAACAGCTAAAGCGTTTGTTTTCATTTTGTTCCTCGGTTTTAATACCCAAATGGGGTGTTGTTTTTTCCTCTACAAAGATAATGTTTTTTATTATTTTATACTAAAAGTCGTTGCCTATTATTATATTCAACCATAATTTATATGAGCAAATCAAAATGGATACACTATCTATTCAAAAAAACTAATTTTACTCTGATACCTATTTTGGTAACATTTTACTGCATTTTTTTTCTTTCGCTATTTCTGAATCATAATATCGTTGTAAAAAATTACAAATAACTAATTCGTGTAACCTGTTTTTAGATCTAAACAATCTATTGATAGTCATATGTATTAAGCTATAAATCAAATTTCTTGTAAAATTGGGGGGGTATAGTATATCCTTAGCTATTGTTTCTATGTTTTTTCTACGGTAGAGTAGTTCACTTGTGAATACATTTAATAGCTCGTTTTCATTTTTCAAGGTTATCTCTACGATTTTTCGATTACTTCTATATTTGTCATTGAGTTGCTTTGTGGATGCAGAATTGGTGAAGCCAAATTCTTGTTTGTAATTTTCATACATTGATCTTATCAAATCGAGTTTTTGCTCAATTGAATACTCAAATCCGTTCATCATATCATCAACTAGCAAAAGAGCTAACTGCCATCTATCGTTTTCAGATGTTTCACTTTCTTGTAGTAATTTTAATATTCGCAAAATATAGTAACTATCGTAAGAAAATATTTTCTCAACATTTTCAAAATATTTTTCACCATATCTTTCAATTTCTCTAATGTAGGTATCGCACTGCATAGTACTAACCATATCATTCTCTATGCAATTCCTAAACAAATCTGCTATATGCTTGAAAATTATTCCATAGTTAAGGGTGTCATTCACATGCAACCTAAAACGGATATGGAACTTCGGATCTCCATATCTTATAAAGAAAAATTCGTCAATTAATTCATCGTCCTTTAACTTATCAACCAAAGGCAATAAATAATCAGTTAGTATACAATCTGCACTTTTAAATCCTGTGTATATTTTAAAATACAGCCACTCACTTCCTGGTATAAAAACTCTTTGCATATTTATTTATTTTTATAGAATGGGATAATAAATTCATTGTTAAATTGATTTCCTTCATTATCGGTAACAATTGAATTGTAGTTTGATAATGGAAATTCTGACAATACCAATTTGGAGTGTTTCTTTATTACCGAAAGAAGAGTTCTTAAACTTAGAACATCGTCGAAATTAACATACAATTGGTTGTCTCCTTCATCAATAGTTACTTCATTGGTTATTTTATATTTTTCTTTTATTATTCTGAATTTCTCTATTAACTCGTCATCCGGTAATTTCTCAAATCCGCTTATTTCATCTTTCTTTATTCTCCATTTTTGAAGTGATAATATAAAATCGTCATATTCTAATCGAGGAAGATAGTCTACAAAATCAAATACTCCATTCCAATCTAGCCATAATCCACCTTTTTTGTTTTGAGTTTGTATGTCACATAAAAAATGATACACCGGCATTGTATCAAAAGAGAAATTATGAGCATTAGTTAGATGCGGAATAATCTCTTTGTTTAACTGTTTTGATCTCAAAACTACTCTATCTCCTTTAACAGATACCATTATGTCAGATAGTGTCAATTGTTTTTCTCTATCTACGCACGATGCAGCAAGATATTTTAATTCATATTCTCTGATTTCAGGGCGTAAAGCTATATTTCCTATCCTCGATTCAGGTAGATGTGCAATTTCAACCAATACAGCATCTCTTGATAACTCTTGTTCTTTACTAGTAATTGATTTTACCAAATCATATATTTTATTATCAATATGACAAAATCTACCCATTAAGTTTGCGGCACTCGATCCTCCTATGGATTTAACAATCGTTTTCAAATTTCCATCTCCATCAGATACTATTCGGCACATTAAAGCAAGAGTATTAGGTAAATCCTTAAAACTAATATTTTTATTTATTTTAAAATCGTTATCACTAACAATTACACTACTACAACCATTTCGTAATGCATCAATGTACTTCTCTAACAGAATTGCAGATACTTCATTAAAAGAAATGGAGTTATTGTTATTTCGTTGTTGTGGTAGATTCAGGTCATCAACTAAAATTGAAATATCACCACTATCATTGTTGTTTACTGGATAACCTATCCCTAATTCACTATCTAGTACTGTGGATAAGGGCATTTCTCTGTCTTCATATCTATTATACAAAGCATCTTTAAATCTTTTTAAATCTTCATTTTCTGAGCTTGAAGTTATTTTATTTAAAAAAGAGATTAGTTTGTTTACCTTGCCAACGTATAATGAGTTTAGTATATTTGATTGCGTGGGCTTGTAGAGATCTGTTTGAAAGAGGTATTTTAACTCATAGGGGATACCTATTTCCTTAACAATTTCAACGATTTCGTCATATATGTTAATAGAATCACCGATAATTGAGTTATCAATCGATTTTAATAGAAACTTAATTTTTCGTAATTTGGGCAAATAGTTAACTTCGTTAATAGCGAACAATTGATCTATTAAATAATCTAATGTATCACCTCCTGTTGCTCGTGGCTCTAGTTCGCTTTTTAATATCTGAGCTTCAATTAATTTTTCAATAAATTCTTTTGCTTCGTTAAAAGTTATTTCATCATTTATTATTGAATTTGCAATATTTTCAATAGTAGCTCCCTCTTTACTACAGTTTAATATTGTTTCAATATATTCATCAGTCTCTATGCTTGTGATATTGTGTATGCGCTTAACACCTTTATAATAATATTCGATATATCTTTTCTTACCACCAATATTGTATATACTATCATTAGGGAAATAGCGTAACTTCATTTTAATATCTTCATCAGCCTCTATTTCTTGTATTAGTGCGCAGACATAATTCATATCTAATCTCGTAGATCTACAATATTTATCTAACGTTTCTAGCCGTATATTTGTTTCCTCCCCAAATTCACCAACTGAACAGCCTGCAAATAATCCAAATGGAGTGCATCTAGAGAAGCTACGACTAAAATATTTGTATACACTATTTGACTTTCCGTTTTTGTCTTTGTTTAATTCATTACTAAACTCAGGTGATGCAAGAAATAATGCCTCTTTGAAATAGTCAGAAGAAGTTACTTTGATGTTACTTCTGTTATCAATTGATAACAATGGTGTTCGAATGATAAAATTCTCAAAATGATTGAATTGATATTTGGTCATAGTTGTACGATAATATTATTTTCAGAACAAATATATGTAAAAAAAATACAATTGCATTTTTTTTGCTAATATTCTATTATTGCTTACATGTTTTGTGGTATTGTGGGTGTAATAGTTTTATTTTTTTAAAAAAGCGGAATTAAATTTGTATATTTATTTCTAATGCGTATATTTGTGCCAATCCAAAGTACCCAGATATAATAACGTGTATGTAATTGTTTTGAATTGTAAATTTGCAAAAGTTAATATTTAAGATATAAACGGTAACTATGAGTAATAACGCAAGATATATGTATAAAGTTACAGCTATAATTATAGATAATGAATTTGGTGATTTGAAAAATGCTATAGAAAAATTGCCTGATTGTTTCGATTCTATAATAATATCTGAACAATCGTGTAATAACCGAATAAACAACCTTGCGAAATTACCGAATAAAAATATTACTATAGTGCCTTATAATAATAAGGCAACTTTACAGGAGATATACGAGAACGCAAGATCTTTTGTGAACTCGCAATGGGTATGCTTTATTCATTCAAATGAGTATTTCGATAATAGATTTTATCCTACAGATGATATATTAGGCAATACAGAACTAAAGGCTATTGCAATATACAAAATTAATGCAGTAAATAGAGATTTGTATTTTAGTAATATAAATCACAAACAAGCTATATACATCGAAGGAGCAATATACAATACATTAAAATGTTCCATTGATGAAATAATATCTACGAATTATATGTGGCTAAATACATATGGTAAGCATATAGATAAAACACTTATCGTATCAATAAATGATCATATAGATTTTGAAGAATGTAATTATAATAGAATAAATTCAATATATAGTGTAGCCAATAGATATGATTCATACGAACGTATTAGCGATAGTGAACTCAACGAAATTGTAGAAACTCGAATAGATAAATTAAATGATTATCTGTTAAATACAGATTGTGAAGGAAGCATATCTTTGTATTCGGGAGATTCTGGACGTATCCTTTATTTAGCACAAATATATTTAAAGACTAAAGAGCAAAAATACTTAGTAAAAATATATGAACTTATAGATTCTCTAAATTTAGGCGAAGATTCAATTACAACATCGTTTTGTTCCGGTTTAGCAGGATATGGTTGGTTATTAAATTATTTAGTTAAACATGACATTATTGAAGTATCTGATGAATATTTTGAAGAAATAGATTCAATACTAGCAGAGCAATTAGAAATAGAGGTAAGTGATAATCAATTTGACCAAATGCATAATGCAATCAGTATTGGTCGATATTTTATTTGTAGAAATAACAAACGAATTCTAACATACCTTCTTTCAGAATTATCAAAAAATAAAATAACTACAGATAATGAGGTGAAATGGGAGAGTGTAAATCTAGTCAAAGGATTAGTTAAATATGATTTTGGATTAGCACATGGTATGGCAGGTATTCTGTACTTTATATCAAAATGTTATGAATTGAATATACAAAAAGAGTTGTGTACAGAGCTTGTAAATGGAGTTTTTGATTTTTATAGAAATAATGAGCAAAATTATAATAAATGTAATTCATTTTTTCCTACAGCAGTATCATGTGATGATTATTCTCACATAAATAGAAATCATAATGTTCGCTTTGCATGGTGCTACGGTGATGCTGGGGTATTATATTCTTTATACTTATGTAGCAAAAAAATGAATATAAACGAACTAATGAACTATTCTCTAGAAAAGCTGAAAAAGACAATAAATAGAATTGATACAATTGATACTGCGGTTAATGATGCTGGATTTTGTCATGGTTCATCCTCATTGATGCACATATACAATCGATTATATTTAACTACTAATGATGATGATTTTTTAGAAGCAGCAAAATATTGGGCCAAAGTTACTATTATACATGGTAGTTGTAATACGAATAAAAGTGGTTATCTGTTTTTTACAGATTTGCAAAATTGGTCAGAAAGTAATTGCTTGTTGGAGGGAGTTGCTGGAGTAGCACTTTCGCTGTTATCAATGCAATACAACAAAAACATTGATTGGGATGAATGTATGATGCTTTCGTAGAGAAAGAGTATATACATTTTTTTTTAACTTAAACTTATATTTTATCATGAAAAAGAAAAAATTAACTAAACTTTCTTTAAAGAAAGAGACAATCGTTAAATTGTCAAACAAACAGCAAGAAGAGATTCAGGGTGGAGGTTTTACAACCTTAGGAAACTGTAAAACAAAATTTACTTGTTGTAATGTACCTGTAGGATGTAACCTGTCTGTAGGTTGCGGATATTAACAAATTAAAAATGGAAGGAGTAATAATTACAGTACTTATGTATTCGGTGTTGTTGGTTTAATAGGTAATTTAGTTTAAACTTTTATTTTTTACTCCTTCCTTTACAACAGAAATACAAAGAACTAAAAACAAAACTATGAAAATAAAGCTAATATTATTACTATGCCTATTTACTGCTAATGCACTATTTGGTCAAGACCTAAAAATTAATGTAACTAATAATAATACTCCTTTGGGTTATGCTTATCTATATTTAAATACCGACCTGCTAGGTATTGCAGATAAAGATGGAATTTTTAATATTCCTCATAGTGAAGTAAATGTTGGAGATTCTATCAGTGCAAGTTATGCAGGTTTAAGTGGAAATGGCTTTGTTGTAACCAAAGATATAAACGACATAAATATTGATCTTGTATCAAGTGTGGAGGTTGACGATGTCGTTGTAAGTATCGAACCCGAGAAACTTTTGAATAAATATACAGCACATACTGCATTTTATCATTATGGTACAAATCATATTGTTGATTATAGTTATAAGGTATCAAAAAAGGGTGTTTCTATCAAAGATGAAAAAGGTGAGCTATCTTTGGTATATCTGTACAAAAAAAATCCTGAGATAAAAGGTGATGTTCTTAAAGTTTTTGCTATGCCAGGATACAATTTAGCAGAAGATATTAATTTTGATAAAGAATTAATAATTTCAACTCATAATGCTATTAGCCTTGTATCACAATATTACAAATATATGTTGCAAGGAAGATATGGTAGTGACAAAACTTTGCAATACAAAGGTATGGTTAATAACTCACGAGTTTTTGCTGCAACTTCAAAAATAGGTAATAATATAAATCAGATAACTTGTTACTTTGACAAAGAGAATAAAAAATTAGTTGAATTCGAATTGAGCATTTTGGAATTTGATGATAACGAGAATTTAATAATCGAAAGAAATAGTAAAGTAAGCATTATATCTAATAAGATTCTTCCTGTTGCCTCTCAATACTATATAAACAAAATCTCAGAGACCATAAAATATAAAGATATGGTATTAGAGACAAAACTATCTTTATCTGAAAAACCATGGAAGTTTGATAAAAAGATAGATAGAATGAGTGTCGCTGATACTAAAGAATTATTAGATTGTCTAGAATAAATTTTATAATTCCTTAATTGATGATAAGGAAATTAGATTGAAAAATAAGGTAATATATGCTCGATATTCAATCTATTTTGTTTGCCTTTTAAGATTTAGATAAATATTATAATAATATACTTGTATAGAAAACAGCATAATATTTTACTAAGTAAACAAAAACAATGTATAAGGTTGAGTATAATCGATAATCTCATGCAATTATTTCATATATGATAAATAACAGCAAATTTGCAAAAAAGAATAATATATATCAAAAAAGCGATATTTCAGAAAGGATTAATCGGGTAGTTAGTTTTTATGAAAATAGTGAATTGTCGGGTAAACTATCACTGTATTCTGGGGACTCTGGTATAGTATTGTTCTTTGCTCAATTGTATCTTAGGACACGTAATGAGATGTATTTAAGCAAAATTAATGTTATATTTGATGAACTAGTATATATTCTTAACACTAGAAGTGATATCGATATGTCTTTTTGTAATGGTCTTGCAGGATATGCTTGGTTAGTTTGCTATTTAAAAAAACATGACTTAATACATGTAGATGAATCATATCTGGAAGAACTAGATCTTGTATTATTTAATGGTATGCAGACTTATATTCATAGTTCACGATTCGATCAATTACATGAGGCTGTAGGCATTGGGCGATATTTCCTTGCGAGAGAACAAAAAGAATATTTAAGAGTATTAGTTAATGCATTATATACTACAAAAGATGAATCTAATTCTGAGATTAAATGGTTATCATATATAAATGGGAATGATAAACCTAGGTATGATATGGGGTTAGCTCATGGGATGATAGGCATATTATACTTCTTAACAAAATGTAGATTGCTATGTGTGGAAACCTGTAAATGTGATATATTAATTGACGGTATCTTTAAATTCTACAAAAATAATGAGCAAGATTTTCAAAAATATAACACCTTCTTTGCGTATAGTTATGATGTAGTAGAATATAACGAAAATAATATTGAAGCATCTAACTGTAGATATGCTTGGTGTTATGGTGATTTAGGAGTTCTATATGTTCTATATTTATCAGGTAAATATCTAAATAAAGAAGATCTATTGAAATATGCAACATATAGAATTCAATTATTGGTTAAAAGTAAAAATGTAGAAAATTCATTAGTTTCAGATTCATCACTATGCCATGGATCATCAATAATAGGTTATATATATAACAAACTAAATACAATGATGGATGATAGTAATTTTACAGAATCCATTGATTATTGGTTCAATATGACGCTAAATTTTGAAGATAAAATTCCAAACTCAGAGATTAATATGAGTTTATTAGAGGGACAGGTTGGATCTTCATTATTTCTTATGAGTTTGATAAATAATGACTATATGGATTGGGACGAATGTATGATGCTTTCATAGGTGGAGGATTAACTTCATGGGGTAATTGTCTAATAAGGCTTACATCTTCC
This sequence comes from uncultured Muribaculaceae bacterium, assembly GCA_964370575.1. Classification (GTDB taxonomy): domain Bacteria; phylum Bacillota_I; class Bacilli_A; order RF39; family UBA660; genus MGBC107952. The sequence goes on from CAYJJT010000027.1 coordinate 9,986, forward strand.
AGAATTGAAATTTTTACTGAGGATAATTTAGTAATAATACCGCACGCTATACCTATTGAGATTGCAGCCTCTTTTACAGTATCGTCATATACAGCATATAGTATTGTGCGGAAATTATCTTTAAAGGATACGGATAAAGTGTTGATAATGGCAGCTAGCTCGAATACTTCATTAGCCGTAATAAATATTATTAAAGATAAATATGATTTAACTGTTTTAACAACTACTGAATCGAATTTTAATAAATTAAAATCATTGGGTTTAAAAAATATAATATTATTCAACAAACAAAATAGGCATTTAGCACTTAATAGAATAATTAAACAAGGTGGTGTTGATGCGGTATTCGATCCATATTGTGATTTGTATTTAGAAACGGCTATAGAGCTGTTAAATTTTAATGGAAAATATGTTACGTGTGGTTATATTAATCAAATTCGAGATACAAACTATAATGACAATATATTTTCTTTTTATAAATGTATTAAGCTTGCACTGCCTAAAAATTTATCTATAATGTCTAATTGCTTAGGGGATATAGAAGACATTAATACAGCCATTAAAGACTTTGAAAAAGGACGTTATAATGTTATTGTTGATAGTATATATTCATATGGGCAAGAGAAAGAATTTTTAGAAAAACTTTTAATAATTCGA
>CAYJJT010000028.1:0-10618 GCA_964370575.1 uncultured Muribaculaceae bacterium
AAAGGCACTACGTGGGGATGGGAATATGACAGATGTTATATTTTCTGGTAGTGGTTCTAGAAGACCTAGTAATCAAGCTAGCATTACTTTAATATTTGATAATAGTGATAACTATCTGAATATGCCTTATACTGAAATTAGTATAAAAAGACAAGTATATAAAGATGGTACTAGTGAATATTATTTAAATAATGAGAGAACTAGATTAAAAGATATTACTTCTATTTTATTAGATACCGGAATCGCAAAAGAAAGTTTTAATATAATATCACAAGGTAAAGTTGATGAAATTATTACTAGTAAGCCAGTAGATAGAAGAGTTATATTTGAAGAAGCTGCTGGAGTACTTAAGTATAAAATGCGTAAATTAGATGCGATTCGTAAACTTGATCGTACTAATGATAATATGAAACGTGTTTATGATATTATTGCTGAACTACAAACTCAAGTAGAACCTTTAAAAATACAAAGTGAAAAAGCTATTATATATAAAGATAAAACTAAGGAATTAAAAGAAGTTGAAATTGCTTTGATAGCTCATGAAATTAATGAAATAAATTCAATTTATAAACAAGAAAAAGAAAAAATAGAAGAACTAAATAAAGAGTTATTAACATTAACTAGTTCTAACTCTAGTAACGAAGCTGTTATATCTAAATTTAAATTAGATTTAATTAAAATAGAGGAAGAGTTACAAAGCTTAAATAAAGAATTATTATTAAAAACAAAATTAGTAGAACAAATTAATGGTAAGAAACAAATAATATTAGAACGTAAAAAATATCAAGTTGAAGATAGTAAATTGCATTCTAATTTAGTACTTCAAAAAGAACGTGAATTAAAATTAAATAATACGATTAATGAATTAAAACGAGTTACTATAAATATTGAAACTGAAATTAAGAATATTAATAATGATATTAATGATTATGTTAATAATATTAATAAAATTAAAAATGAACGTAATGTTCATGAAAACGATTTAAGAGTTAGTATTAAAAATGGTATGATATTAACTAATAAAGTGGAAGCATTAAAACATTCTATTGAAAGTAATGCTAGTTTACCATACTCAGTTAAAAATGTTTTAAACAACCCTAAATTAAGTGGAATAGAAGGGGTAATTGGCGACTTGATAGAAGTAAGTGAATTAAATAGTAAAGCTATTAGTATTGCTTTAGGTGCTAATGTTTCATCTATTATTACTAAAACTGAATTTAATGCTAAAGAAGCTATTAAATATTTAAAAAGTAATAATGCAGGACGTGCTACATTCTTTCCAATAGATACTATTAAAGGTAGATATTTAGACACTAAAAGTTATGATTTAATAAAAGATATTGATGGTTTTATAGATGTTGCTAGTAACTTAGTAAAAACAAACCCTATTTATCATAATATTATTAATTATCACTTAGGTAATGTTATTGTTACAAATGACATTAATAGTGCAACTAAAATTAGTAAGCTATTAAATAATTCTAAACGTATTGTTACACTAGAAGGTGATGTTATAAATGTTGGTGGATCACTTACTGGTGGTAGTGTTAAAAATGTTAAAAGTATTATTAATGATAAATTTGAATTAGAGACTACTATTAACTTAGTTAATAATAATATCAATGAACAAAAATTATTAGAAGAAAAAATAAATGAAATTGATTATAATTTAGCAACATTAGAAGATAAATTATATTTAATAAATAAAGATTTACATTTAAAAGAAAATTCACTTAGTACTAATGAAATTAAAATAGAAGAATATTTAAATGAACTTAATATTGTTGTAAGTGAAATAAGTGGAGCAAATAATATTTTAAATAATAGTTTATCTACTGAAGAAGAGTCAGTAATAGATGAATACTATAAAGCAGAAGATGAAAAAAATAAATTAGTTAATAATATAAATAATATAGTTAATAAAAAGGAGAATTTAAAAGCTGAATTAGAAGCATATGAATTTTCACTGCGACGTGAAAATTCTAAAGCATTCAGTATGAATAAAGAATTAAAAGCGTTGGAAATAGAAGTTAATCGTAAAGATGTTAAGTTAGATAATTATTTGAATATTTTAAGCGAAACTTATAATTTAACTTATGAAGCTGCTAAAACAACATATGAGTTGAAATTAGAAGTAGAAGACGCTAAAATATTAGTTGGAAAATTAAAGAATGAAATTAAAGCTTTAGGAGAAGTTAACTTAGGAGCTATTGAAGAATATGAACGTGTGAGTGTTAGATATGAATTTTTATTAAGTCAAAAAGGTGATTTAGAAGAAGCTATTAATACACTACTTGATATTATTAAAGAAATGGATGACATCATGATAGTTGAATTTAAAGAAACTTTTGATAAAGTTAATAATAACTTTAAAGAAACATTTAAAGAACTATTTAGAGGAGGAACTGGTGAGTTAAAATTGACTGACCCAGATAACTTACTGGAAACTGGTATCGAAATAGTAGCGTCACCACCAGGTAAGAAGTTAACTAGTATTTCTCTACTTAGTGGTGGAGAGAAAACATTTACTGCAATAAGCTTATTATTCGCAATATTAAAATCTCGTCCTGTACCATTTTGTATATTAGATGAGGTAGAAGCTGCACTAGATGAGGCAAATGTTGACTCATTTGGGGAATACATAACTAAGATGAAAGAAAAAACACAATTTATACTAATAACTCATAAAAAGAAAACAATGGAATATGCTGATGTTTTATATGGAATTACAATGCAAGAAAGTGGAGTAAGTAAATTAGTTAGTGTTAAATTAGAAGATTTAAAATAAAGGAGAAAATATGTTAAAAACAAGTAATATAAGTTTAAGATTTGGTAAAAGAACATTGTTTGAAAATGTTAACTTAGAATTTAATGATGGAAATTGTTATGGTTTAATTGGTGCTAACGGTGCTGGTAAATCTACATTTTTAAAAATATTATCAGGAGAGGTAGAAACTACTACTGGTAATGTAATTACTCCAAATAAAGAACGTATCTCAGTGTTAAAACAAAATCATAATGAATTTGATGAATTTGTAGCACTAGAAACTGTTATTATGGGAGATAGTGAATTATATAAAATAAAAGAAGAAAAAGACGCTATATATATGAAAGCTGATTTTTCTGTTGAAGATGGTATTAGAGCTGGAGAATTAGAAGCTTTATTTGAAGCTAAAAATGGTTGGATGGCTGAGACTGATGCTAAAGTATTGTTGTCAGGATTAGGACTTGAAATAGAAAAACAAGATATGTTAATGAGTGAATTATCAAACTCAGATAAAGTAAAAGTATTATTAGCAAGAGCTTTATTTGGTAATCCAGATGTACTGTTACTAGATGAACCTACAAATGGTTTAGATATTAAAAGTAAAATGTGGTTAGAAGAATTCTTGATTAACTTTAAAAATACTGTAATTGTAGTATCACATGATCGTCACTTTTTAAATAAAGTATGTACACATATGGTAGATATTGATTACTCTAAATTAACACTATTTATTGGAAACTATGACTTCTGGTTTGAAAGTAGTGAATTAATTCAAAAACAATTACGAGATAGTAATAAACGTAAAGAAGATAAAATTAAAGAGTTGCAAAACTTTATTGATAGATTTAGTGCGAATGCCTCTAAAAGTAAACAAGCTACATCTAGAAAAAGATCTTTAGAAAAAATTAAGTTAGATGAAATGGTAGCAAGTAGTCGTAAATATCCATTTATTAGTTTTGAACCAGAAAATGTAGTGGGAAAAAATATTTTAACTATTGATAGAGTATGTAAAACTATTGATGGTAAAGAAGTACTAAAAAACTTTAGTTTACAAGTAGCATTCGAAGATAAAATAGCATTTATTGGAACTAACGAACTTGCTAAAACTACATTATTTAAAATAATAAGTGGAGAAATGGAAGCCGATAGTGGGACTATAACACTTGGTAACAGTGTAGAAGCTGGATACTTTGCTAAAGATCATAGTGAATACTTTACTGAAGATTTATCAATTGTAGATTGGTTAAAACAATACTCTCCAAACACTGAAGAAAGTTTTGTAAGAGGTTTCTTAGGTAGAATGCTATTTAGTGGTGAAGAATCACTTAAAAGTGTAAAAGTATTATCTGGAGGAGAAAAAGTTCGTAGTATGATGAGTAAAATTATGCTAGAAAAACCAAACTTCTTAGTTATGGATGAACCTACAAATCATTTAGATATTGAATCTATTACATCATTAAACAAAGGAATGCAAAAATTTAATGGACCTATTTTATTTTCATCTCTTGATCAACAACTAACTGAAACAGTAGCAAACAAGTTGATTGAAATTAATGAAGATGGAAGTAATAAATTATATAATAAAACTTATTCAGAGTATATTGAAGACTTACAAAAATAATACCTTATGGTATTTTTTTGTGATATAAAAATTATAAGTATGACAATGGAGATTAAAGGTGAGGATGCAATTTATTTTATTTAAAGATTATTATAATTATATAGATAATATAGAAGCAGCAGAATAAAATGAAGAATTTAAAATAAATAAAAAAGAAGCTATAAAATAAGCTTCTTTTTATTTAATCAAAGATAATAAATTCATTAGTATCATAAATTTTATCATTTACTTTTATATAAATATTATATCTACCATTAATACCTTCAGCATTTATGTACTTAGTAACTTGAATACCATTTTCTGTTTGATCTTGATTAAACACATCAATACACATAGCAGTATATGGTCTTGAACTAACTCGTACATCATAAGCTAATTTATCATTAATATTATCTAAAATAATTTCTATGTCATCATCTTTTTTATAAGTACCAGTAACTACTAAGCGATTACTTTCTTCAGTAATAAGGATATTATAGTTATCATCTAATTCAGTTATAGGTTTATTGAATAACACTAATTTAGTATCACCATCCACATTAGTTTCCCCAATGCTTCCAAGAGTAACACCTTCAGTCATTTTATAATTATTACTATTATAAAGTGGCATTTTATTTGCTCTATAAGTATTCATAGGTAATTCCATATAAAATATTTCTTCACCATCTTTTTCTTCTACTGTAATAGAATTATATTCATCTGTAGTATCAAGTAATGGACCAGCATCATCATTAATAACACCATCCGAGTAACTTATCCCTCCAGAACTTATTAAATAATGATTCTCATCAAAATATCTAACATTAGCAACATAAGGACTATAAAAGTCACTACCTAATTCTTTACCATATTGATAAATTTGGGTAATTGTCATATCTTCGGTGTTAATATCATATAAAACACCTCTAGAGTAATTATCACTAGCACTTAAATATTCGTCTTCATACTTGCTTCTGTTATTACCATTATCAAATACAAATACATCTCCAAGTGGAGTAATAAGAGCTGCATGTTGCGAGTATTGCCATTCTAAGCTATCATCAGTTGAAGTAAAGAAATATTTATGATATTTACTATCCCAGTTATTCTTATCTCCAATTATCCAATTAATTTCATTAGTATCATAATCAATATTTAATACTATATCTTGATGTCTTCCTGATAATGTAATTGAATTAGTTAATTCATCATACCAAACCGAGTTATTATGGAACCAATCATAATTAATCCAATCTTCGCTTTTACCTTCATCAGTAGGTAAGATAGTTTTTAAATCTATTTCTTTTACAATTTCACCAGTACTACGATCAATCTCTACAATAACATCTTCTACTGTATCATGAGAAAAATTATCACTAGCTACTAATAAATTTCCATTTGGAAGTTCAACAGCATCATGGTGGTATCCACCTGGTAATAAATATTCGAAATATATTTTCCCAGTTAAATCCATTTCTAATAAACCACTAGTATAATATGGAGGGTTAATTAAGTCTTCATTACTTAGTAATAAATTACCATTTTCTAGTCTATTAATTTCCCATACATAATTAGCAGTCAAATACCATCTTACATCTCCATTAACATCGTACGCAGCAGTATATCCTGTACTAGATGGAGTAGTGAAGTATAAGTCATTATTAAGTTCATCTTTATTAGCTTTTACTTCAGTGGGCAATGATAAATCATCTGGTAGTGGGTCTGTTTGAATATTTAGAGTAGTAGTTTCACCATTAATAGTAATATCTACTTTATTATCACTATTTGCATATAATCCATAAACAGGTATTATATGTAATTTACTAGGTTTAAATGTATTGGTAAATGTTGAATGCTCATCATTTCCATGTACCGTAATAGTAGGAGTAGTTAAATCAGTTGTTTCAAATACTACTAGTGCAGTTAGTGGTGAAATACCATATGGATCTAATATAACTTTTGGTTCTTCAAAAGTATAATTAGTATCACTTAATATTTCTTCATCTATTTTATTTTGAGTAGCTACTGTACTTTCTACATACTCAACTTCATCTTTACGTTCTACATTGTAATATATTAATATACTCGCTATACAAGCAAGCAATATAATTAATATAAATTTTAATTTAGTTTTACTTTTTCTTTTCATAATATAACCCCTTAAATTAATCGCATTTCAGCTTCATTATAAAATGGTTTTTTCTTATCAATACGATCAAAGAATAAGACTCCATTTAAATGATCAATCTCGTGTTGAAATGCTACTGCTAATTCTTCACGAGCACGAAGTTTTATTTTTTTCCCATTCATATCATATCCTTCAATAGTAATTCTAGCATGTCTAGCCACATGACCTTCAACATCGCGTTCTACACTTAAACATCCTTCACCCATTTCACAAGCTATCAACTCTTCACTTTTGCTTACTATTTTAGGATTGATAAATACATACTCATCAAATATTCCATCTTCAACCTCATGAACAATAATAATAATGTTTTTATTTATACCTAACTGGGGAAAAGCAACTCCCATACCAGGTCTTAAACTATATTTTTCTTCATATTCTGGTATTTGACTATATGTTAAATGTTTAATAGAATCTTTAATCATTTTTTTATATTCTGATTTAAGTGGGAAAGTTACATCACTATTTTTAGCACGTACTCTTTTATCTTTTTCATCTAATATAATTATTGGTTTAAACATAAGTTCCTCCTTTACTAATATTTTACCATAATTTATATTATTTTTCATTAAAAAAAGAGCATAAGCTCTTTTAATTAATTATTACAAGGACCTATAGCTCTTGCACCAATAACTATTACTAATAATATAAATAGTACTAATATAACTGCTGCACCAGAACCATAACCATATCCACATCCAGTATTTGGGTATCCACAACCATATCCTTGGTATCCACCGTAGTAATACATATATATACCTCCTTTTATAATAGAATATTCTATTAATATAATAATGAAAATGACTTTTACCTAATTTAAGTATAGATAATATTTTATTATTAATTAATATATGGTATTATATGTAGTAGGGTGAGAAAATGAAACAATTATTTAGACATTTAAAACGAACATTTCATGATTTAGATAAACGTCTTTTACTTGCATGTATAATTATAAATATAATTGGTTTATTATTTATAGCAAGTAGTGCTTCATCACAATTTGGTGGAACAGGGTTAGAAATTTTCTCGTATTTTTTTAAACAATTAGCACTACTTTTAGCATCTACATTCTTGGGAATATTTATAGTATCAACAGATACTAGTGTATATAAAAAACTTATTATGCCAGCATACATTATTATAATAGGAATTTTAATGTTCATGATTGCCCAAGGAGATGCACACCGAGGAAGTATTAACTGGATTGAAATAGCCGGTATAACTTTTCAACCTAGTGAATTTACAAAACTATTGCTTATAATATTTCTAGCTGTTACATTTGAGAAATTTTATTACAATTTAAAGACTAATAAAGAAGAACAATCAAATATAATTGCTAAATTTTTAGTTATAGGATTAACACCTGTTGCAGTAGTATTTTTACAAAATGATTTTGGTACAATGTTAGTATTATCAGGTATATTTGTTGTTATGTTTTTTACTAGTCCAATATCAAGACAATATAAATTAAAGAGTTTCTTTTTAATTGTAATTATGATTATTGGTTTTTGTTTATTTCAGTTATCTACTAAAGGTTATATTTTAACAGCAGAACAAATAGATCGTTTTAATTATATAAATCCATGTAGTAATTATGAAGAAGGTGGTTATCAAATTTGTAATTCTATGATAGCGATAAATAATGGTAATTTATTTGGTGTTGGAGCAGGTAAAAGTAGTCAGAAGTATTCTTATATTCCAGAAGCTCATACTGATAGTATATTTGCTATTATAGTAGAAGAAATGGGATTGCTATTATCAACTATTATCTTTATATTATATGCATATATATTATACAGAATTATGATGCTGGCATGCTATGCTAATACAGTTCGCGGAAGATATATTTGTGTTGGTACCGCGGCATATTTATTTTCACATATATTAATTAATTTGGGTGGTTTATTTGGTCTATTACCATTAACTGGTATACCTTTGCCATTCATATCATATGGTGGATCATTTATAATATCAGCTACATTAACATTAGCTGTTACTCAAAGAGTTCATATAGAAACTAAGCGTTCATATACTAAAAAAATGAAAAAAAATAAAAAAGTGCAATTATAATTGTGCTTTTAAATTGACTTTTTTTTATATAGGTATATAATAAATAGGCAGGTGAGAAGTATGTTTGGTAGTAGAATAACAAAATTACTAAAAATATATGATAATCGATTATATAAAATAAGTGATAGACTGGTAAGTCGTGCTGAAATATATTACTTAGATTATAATCGTGGTAAATTTTTAAGTACTGAATCGATTGGTTGTGAACTAGATATTAAAAAAGTGATAGAATCAGAATTTTATGGAATTTCTAAATATAAATTAAATCAATCCATATTAAAATCTAAATTTTCTAGTAATTTTCCTTACTATGATCATGTGAATGACCTTGTTTATAATAGTTCGTATTTTAAAAAAATAAGCAAAGAACCAATTTATCAAATTGATTCCAATATTTATGAATTAGATAATATATTTTTACTAGATATTTTTTATAAAGAAGATTACGATAGTTTAAAAGAAATAGAAGATTTAATAAATGCTACATTAGAATTAGAAGGTAGTTTAAGTGAAGAAAATATTGATTATATAAATAAATCTAATTTAAATTTAATTAATCAAATTAATAAAAAGAAACTATTTTCAATAATATCAGCTGTAAATAATAATTGTGCTATATTTTTAGAAAAAAATGAAAAAGATATTTTAACAAACAGCTATTTATATTTAGATACAGATGAAAGATATAAATGCGGTTTAAAAAAATTAAATATATTTGAATTATCTGATGCGAAGAAAAAAGAAGTTTTATATAATCAAATTCAAATTCTTAAGAATAATCAATATGCATATATGGATGAAAAACGAAAAAATAAATTATAATTATATTGATGTTAGAATATAATTTATTATTATGGAGGTAAACGTGAAAATAGATATGACTTACAAAGAAGAAATGGAAAGCAAATTAAAACTATTAACAAATTTAGAGACAAATGAAAAAAAAGCATTGTTATTTAATAATGTTGATGCACAGGTTATTGATCTTCTTTCAATTAAAGCAGTAGATTATGATCTTTTTTTAGAAATGTATAAAGAAGGAAATTTAAAAATAGATGATTTTAAAATGAATGATTTTAATAAAAAAGATCTAAAAGAAATTGTAAGAAATTATGTATATATTAAAGAAAATATTATTAATCCTAAAATGGAGAAACATGCAAGAAGATATCTTTTTGATACACTACAAATATTAAGGCTAAACGGAATTTTTAAATCAGTTAATTTTTATAATTTGAAAAATTTTGATAATATTAATATATTATGTGAAAAAATTAATTTATTTCAAATGCTAATAGAAAATAATAGTGATGAAATAGATTATTTTAAAAGAAATTTATTATCGCAAACTATTATAGAATTAAAACGTCTTTATACTATAATTAAAGAAGATAGTGATATAATATCTACAATTGCTCTTGAGTATAATGGAGATGTTCATTTTATAGATAACGATATTGTAACAAGACTTAATTTACTAGATAATCAAGAATATGAAATGTCAATTAAAGATATATCTAATTTTTGTGAAATTCCTTATTCACTTAGTAATGTTAGTGATGAGCAATTAGATAATATAGTTACTAATACCATGAATATATTAATTAATAATAGTGTAAAAACAAAGAATAAATCATAATTATTTGAGTTTTAACATTAATATATAGTATGATGAAAATAAGAAAATGAGGTGTTATATATGTTTGTTGATAAAACATATAAAAGTGAATTAGAAAAAAATCTTAAAATATTAGTTGATGAAGAAGGTAACGAAAATGTAGTTATTTTAGACTTATATGAATCATTAATATATTTTGTAGAAAAAAATACTTCTAAAGATATAGCTCATATGACAGAAAATAACGGGTATGATATAAAAAATTTCGTATGGAATAATTGTGATAACCACAAATTAGTAAAAATAATAATTTCATATTATGGATACAATCAAAAAAATAAGTATATGTATCGTGATGAGTCTCCTGTAGCA
>CAYJJT010000029.1:0-10581 GCA_964370575.1 uncultured Muribaculaceae bacterium
CGACGTATTTATTGGCCCAAATGTTACTTTTTGCAATGATAAGTATCCAAAATCGCGGGCAAAAGAGTGGAAATGTGAACCTGTGATTATTAAAAAAGGTGCAGTGATTGGTGCAAATGCAACTATATTGCCAGGAATAGTAATTGGGGAAAATGCCATTATTGGTGCAGGTAGTGTTGTAACTAAAAATGTTTTGGATAATCAAAAAGTAGTAGGATAACTCAAATGAAAAACATACTACTTACTGTTATTATGCCAGTTTACAATGTTGAAGCAACAATTTCTAGAGCCTTAGACTCTATCTTAATGCAAGAAACCAATTTTGATTATGAAGTTATTGCTGTAGATGATTGTTCAACAGATAACACAATTAATATTTTGAAAAAATATCAAGAAAAAAATCCTAAAATTAAAATAATTCAGCATGAAAGAAATTTAGGTAATGCGATGGGCTTTTATAATGGGTTATCAGCTTCTTTAGGTAAATATTTTTGTGTTTTAGATGGCGATGATTTTTATTCAGTAAGAAATAAATTACAAAAACAAGTAAATTTTCTTGAGCACGATATTAATAAAGATTATGTTGCAGTGGCGCATGAATATCTTACTGTTGACAATGATTATAACTTTCTTGCATTTCCTAAAATGCGCAAAAAAACTGAATATACTTATATAGATTTTCTAAAATTTTCCTTTTATTTTCATACCTCAACTTATATGTATAGAAATATATTTCAAGGTAATGTTCCTGAGCACTTCAAAGAAGATGCTTTTAGAGGAGATAACCCCCGAACCTTTCTGCACCTATTGCATACAAAAAGCAAAGTTAAAGTGCTACAATTTGTGGGGTCAGTATATCGCTTTACAAATACTGGGATATGGACATCATTAGACCATCAAAAGCAAAAAGAAAGAAACCTTAAGTTTCTTCATTCATTTTATTCTGTAGTAAAGTCTGAATTAGAGAAAAAATTTCTTGGAGATGCAATAAAAAATCTTTCTGAAAGTGAACTTTCAGATAAAAATCATAAAACTCATCCGAGTTTTGACTCAAGCTCTTTTCTTGAGTATTATAACCAGAATTTAAGATTTTCTTTTAATGCTCATGAAAGCTTTTTCGCGGATTCTACCTACAAAATAGAATTTTTTGATAGTTTGGCTGAATCTGTAGGTAGTGTTGAAAAATATAAAAACAATATATCGTTGTCAAATCCTTTGCTAAGTGACCCAGAAACAATTCTATTAAATCTTGATACAAGCGTTGGGAATAAAACTTACCAAGAAATTATAAAAATTCTAGATGGAAATAGTACAAAGAAGTTAAATATACTATTTGTAAATCATGCGTCTGTAGAAGAGTTAGATGATTGTTTTAAAGCAATTATAGCAGAATATCCTTCTGTTGGAGTTTATTTTGCAAATAAAAACATAAGTGAAGCGTTTAAATATATTATACAATTGGCTCCTTCAAAAATTTATCATTTTATAAAAAGTGACAATCTTAATTTAGTAGCTCTTATTCAGTCCTCAATAAGTCAAAATATTTGTGTTGTTGCAGAAAAGAATGGACTCCTTCTAGGTTTAGACAGTTCGTCGCATGATGAATATTTAGTAAGAAATAGTGATGATTTTTCAATCTCTTACGCTAGCTACACAGATAAAGCTTTTTTAGAGCAGAAACTAGAAACCAACAGATGCTGCGATAAATTGAATAGCCAAGTAATTGATGTTGCAAATACAGGATTTGACTTATTGGAGATACCAAAAGCTAATAAGCCAATCTCTTGTATAAAAAAGCGCTATAAGTTGTTTTTTTATGCCCTGTTCTTAGCATTCGCACAAATCCCATTTTTGGGAAATTTAGTAAGTAAAAAACGAAGAAATAGACTCACAGCACAAATTGAAAAGTACTGGTATTAAATATAAAATAATATTGATGTTTATTTTTATACTCTTAGAATATTAACTATAAAATAAGATGAATTTATATGATTAAATTTTTAGATTTATATAAAATTAATGAGCAATATAGAACTGAAATTGATAGTAGAATTAAAGAAGTTCTTGATTCTGGTTGGTATTTAAACGGTAATCAAAACGAGCAGTTCTGCAGAAACTTTGCTTCTTTTTGTGGAACAAAGTATGCTCTAGGTGTGGCTAATGGTTTGGATGCAATAAATTTGATTATAAAAGCTTATGCTTTTGGGAAAGATGATGAAATCATTGTTTCAGCAAACACTTATATCGCTTCAATCCTAGCGATTTCCGAAAATAATTGCACACCAGTTTTAGTTGAACCTGATATTCAAACATATAATATAAATCCTGACTTAATTGAAGAAAAGATTACTGCAAAAACAAAAGCAATTATTGTTGTTCATCTTTATGGGCAAGCTGTAGATATGGAAAAAATTTGGAAGCTTGCTACAAAATATAATCTCAAAATTATTGAAGATTCTGCTCAAGCACATGGCGCATACTACAAAGATAAGCGCGTTGGTAATTTAGGTGATGTATCTGCTTTTTCATTTTATCCAGGTAAAAACTTAGGGGCTTTGGGCGACGGTGGAGCTATAACAACGAATGATAAAGAACTCTATAAAAAGCTAAAAGCTCTTGCAAATTACGGCTCGCATGTTCGCTATGAACATATCTATAAAGGAATTAATTCACGCCTTGACGAAGTGCAAGCAGCTGTTTTAGATGTGAAGCTAAGAGGTTTAAATAAAGATAATGCTCGTCGTCAAGAAATAGCAAAATTCTATCAAAATAATATCAATAATCCTCGTCTAACTCTTCCGACTGTTTATGATGATAAAGCACATGTTTGGCATTTATTTGTTGTGCGTGTTGAGAAAAGAGATTCTTTTATTTCATATCTAGAGGAGCATGGAATACAAACACTTACCCACTATCCAAAAGCACCGCATAAACAAAATGCTTATGCGGAATGGAATAATTTATCTTACCCTATTACAGAAAAAATTCATTCTGAAGTTGTTTCTTTACCTATTAGCCCTGTGTTGAGGGAAGAAGAAATAGAGAGAATTGTTGAGGTTGTAAATGACTACATTTAAGTTGCGAAGATGTTTATTAAAAATTTTTTCTTTAAGTGTTTTTTTTATTCCTTTTTCCCGAATGAGGAAAAAAGCTCGACATAAAATTAAAAGAGTAATTAACACTCCAACAAAACGAGAAATAAAAAAAACAGCAAAGATACAAGCAAATGATGAAACCTTAGAAATAATAATTAAGAATAAGCTTAGTATCGCTCGTTATGGGGATGGTGAAATTGGTTATTTACTCGATAAAAACTTCAAACACTTTTTTCAACCAATGAATTTAGAGCTTCAACAAAGGTTAAAAGAAATTCTTCAAAACCCTATTGAACAATGTATGACTGCTATACCACCCTGGCTTAATGGTAATTTAGCGAGGCCAGAGATGGTTGAGCAATATTGGATAAAAATCTACCCATATTTGAATCAAAACTATACTTATGCCTCTTCATTTTGCTTTACAGTTTCTTCATTTATAGAAGGGAACATCTCTTATATGCAAAAAATTTGGAAAGATAGACGTGTTTTACTTGTAACTGGAGCTAATAGTACCTTTATTTGGGATAAGCGTTTATTTGAAGGTGCAGACCTTATTGATATAGTTTACTCAAAACCTATAGATGCCTATTCTGAGTACGATAATATTTTGCATAGTATTGTAAATCATAAAGCTTCTGATAAAGAAACACTTATTCTTATTGCTCTTGGATTATCTGCTACCGTGTTAGCTTATGATTTGTCTAAACTAGGTTATCAAGCTCTTGATATAGGGCATATATCGAACTACTACTTGCAATATTTAGGAGAGATGGAAAATATTGAAGTAATGCGGCAAAAGGGGATATTCAAAGATGGCGATGATATAACAAAGCTTTTGTCAAACAATCTGTAGTTCTTATATAAAGCGCAGTTGGTCATATAGAATAAAAAATAAAAGAAGAGAGCATACATGCTTGAAAAACCGTTAGTTTCAGTAATAATTCCTGCATATAATCATGAAAGATATGTTCAAGAAACAATTAAATCAATTATTCTTCAAACATACCAAAATATAGAAATAATTATCATTGATGATGGTTCTAAGGATAGCACGTGGGAAAAAATTAATTCTATGAAAGCTGAATGCGAAGAACGCTTTTCTCGGGTTTCATTTAGTACAAAAGAAAATAGTGGAACTTGTGAAACCTTAAATATGCTTTTGGAGAAATCTGAAGGAGAATATATTTATCTTATAGCATCTGACGATATTGCCAAACCTCACGTTATTCAAACAGAAGTAGAATTTCTTGAAAAAAATCCAAGTTACGCACTTGTCGTTGGTGATAATGAATTAATAGATGAGAACGGTAAACAGTGCTACTGGGATGAAAATCAAAATAATGTTTATGATGGAAATGCTATAAAATCAAAAACTTTTGGTGAATGGCTAAAAAGTATACGTGTTGAGGTTGATTTTAGTTCTGACGCTTTTGGTAGCTATGAAACTCTAGCAAATGGAAACTATATTCCAAATGGTTATTTAATCAAAAAGTCAATATTTGAAAAAATTGGTTTTTTTACTAAATCTGCACCACTAGAAGATTACTGGCTAATGTTGCAAATTTCAAAATATGCAAAAATTAAATACTTAGATGAAATTTTATTTTCCTACAGATGGCATAGTGCAAACACGGCAAGTCAAAGCTTAAAAATGCAAGACCTAACAACTAAAACTATAGAAAATGAAAGTATTATCCTTAAAGAAATAGATTTTTCAGAAACTCTAGCAAGTTTTGTAGACTTTATTCAAATGGGGAGGGTCTACGAAAAAAAAGGAGTAAAAGGAATTTTTGAGATTATTAGAACAAAATATCTCCACTCTGATGAAAAAGTTGTTAAAGTTTTTGGTTTTTCGCTTTATCGGAAAATAAAAAAGAAATAAATTTTTTTTATAAGCTTTGTTTTTTGTTAAGTGCATACTCTAGGGGAGAGTATATGCTCCCCTAGAAAGAAATAATTATAAATAAGTTTGATAGATTTCTTGCATTTTTTCCTCAGTGTTAACTGCTAAAATTTCCTCACTTGTTGTAAGAGTTCGTAAATATTCTCTATATGCAATGCCAGCTTTTCGAACGTTGTTATAGTGTGACTTTATTCGATTTTGTAACTGTTTATAATTGTTTATACCTAACTTCTTCAAACTACCATCAATGGTGGTTATCCAATAATCATTAGAGTCTTCTGCTATTGTTTGTCCAATAAGCAGATTTTCATTCACAGCAAAAGCTGTTGTTGGAAAAGTTGTGTCAATAGCATCGTAATAGACACCTTGGTCGTTCATTTTTGCTACTACTAAAGGAACTTCAGAGTCTTTTATCGCTCGCGCTTCATAGAGAGCATAAATTTTCTCTTTGCTCCAACCAGATGGATATGGTCCAAATTCTTTGATTTCAAATGGTTCGTTATTAATATAACCATTTTCACCTTTATGATTTTCTACTTGAGTCCATATTTCACCATTCCAGTGCGAAATAAAACCTTCTTTGCTCGAAGGTTTTATTTCGACAGCCCCAGCAGGGATTAATCCATGGTATGCTATGTCTTCACCAATATAATAACCTTTACTATCTGTCTGATAAACTGTTTTTTTCATTTGATTCTCCTTTATCCTGTGTAAACACAGTGCAACACAGTAAAAGCACGTGGTTTGTTAGCATTACCTGTTGGAACTTGGACGCTTGCATTGAAATATGGTGACGAATGAATTCCTGATGCCGGCGGAGATGCCCATCCTACATTAGCCGCTTTCTCTATAGTGCTGAAGACACCATCGCACGTGGTACCAAATCCACCCGCAGAATAATTATAGATGCCTATTTTTCCATACATGTTTCTAATCATATCACTATGAACTTGCCCTACTGTATTTAAACCATCAAAACCAACACCTTCTTCATACATCCCTCGAGTATCAGGAAGACGTATTGTGTTTGCTACTTCATCTAGAACAAAAAATGGCACACCACCAACACCATTCCAAAGATCTGCATTGTGCATTTCTTGCCACTGGTTTTCATGTATGCTTTTCCATGCATTTTTAGCCTCTTTCAAGGCAGAATAAAGAAGAGGAACTGTATCTGTCGCATTGTAAATAATCGCACCATTTCTAACCATAAAGCCATCTGGTGGCTCTTGTTCGAAAAATGAAACAAAAGCAGATGGATAGATTAGAGGGTTTTTCGGTGCTTCAATGCTTTGCCAGTATTCGTGATTTTCAGATAGTGAAGGATCTTTTATCTCAAAGCCATCACTTGCGCCATTTGATTGAATACATTTATAGATAATATTATCTGAGCCATAAACTAATGCGTTTAATGGGTAATCTAAATTTTCATTCCACTGATACATCCCGCCAGATTGCTGATAAAATGTATGCTGTGAGAGCTCATAAAAAATACCGTTAAAATCAATGCGCCGTGGTGGAACTCCACCAGCTGAAAGTGGGGTTTGGGTAATACTTGGAAAGCCAGATGTATAGCTTAGTTCACCATGTGAAGCTATTTGTGGAATGTCTGCTCTGTCGCCATTTTGCGCTACTGCAGAAGGCAATACTGTTGGGTATTTTGGTAAAGACATACTTCCTCCTTTTTTTCTCTGTATAACATGGTTTATCTGCAGAGAATGAGAGGAACGCGTATAGAGTCAGCAAAGTGTTTAGAGCCTACTTGACAAGAATATGCAGTATAATAAAATTACTTAAATCTTTTATTGTATGAATTTTTCCATTTTATAAAAAGCTTCTTTATACCTGTTGGATGTGAAACGAAAGAGGAGTCTGATATTTCAAGTTTTTGCACCTTATGCCAAAAATCCATCAATCTGGGACAATCTGTTTCTGAGTGTGTAGAGTGTATTGATCCAGTATGAAGAGTTATATTTGCAGGAAGTGGTTCACTTCTTTTTCTTTCATATTTTGTAAATTTCTTATAATAGAAAGTAGACAGGGGTTGAAAATATTTACAAATAAAATTAATTTCTTTCTGCTTGATTTTATTTATCCTTAATAAGTTTTCAAAAATAGCTAAGTCATGTTCTTTTTTAGCATTGCTTTCAATATTTACTTCGCTATATAGCCTTGCCAACATAAGCTTTTTAAAAAGTTTTGAATGGATAAAACTGTATAAATTCTTTCTTTTTTGGAAGCGATAGGAGTTAAGTAATGCCTCAAGAAGATAAAACCTATGATTATGGATAAAGTCGCCAACTTTTCCCATTGTTTCATTCCACTGTATTGCTGTTGCTGTATAAAAGTCGTTATTGCTTTTTTTAAGTTTACCTTCTGATTGCTTAAGTCCATTACTTGCAGAAGAAGAGCCTACAATACCTAGAGGTATATAAGAGTGAATATGGTGTTTTTCTTCAAGCATAATATTGCATGTAAGGTATGAATCTATTGTAATTGAATTGAACAGTGCTCCATTTTGTTCTTTGCGAATTGTATCAATAACTGAGGAGTGAATGAGTGAAGATGTATACATGTGCGGAAGTCTATTATACGATTCTTTTTTGTTGAAACAAACTTGTAATAAGTTTGCTATAGAATTTTTAATTACGTAATAATTCCTTGAGTTATATGAGTAACTATTATCCCCGTATTTATACTGGCAACCTTCCCAAAAATAATAAGAACGTTCTGAGCCAATGGCATGAATGTTTTTTTCTTTTGCAATCTGTGTATAGTATTCAGCAAGTTGAAAAAAATATGGCATAAGTCCATCATCTGAACCAAGAGCAGTAAGCCATTCACCTTTTGCACTTGAAATTGCAAAATCCCAGTGTTCTGGCATAGGTAGACGAGTTTGTGGCTGTATAAGAATGATGTTTTTATGATTAAGTGACTTTACGTATTCATAAGTTTCGTCATCGGAATGGTTATCACTAATAATAAGTTCGTAATCATTAAAATTTTGCTTAATAACAGAATTTATAGCGTCTTTCAAGTAATTTAAAGAATTTAATGTGGGAATAATAATTGAATATTTCATGGGATATGTCTCTTCGATAAAAAATATGTAGAAATAATAACACAGGTAGTTTAGGTAAGCAATCAAATTAAGTATGCTTTTTGTTGACAATAGTAATGATTTTGTATATTTTTTTTAGGGGGCAATGTGATGAAAATTATTCTTTCAGGTGCAAATGGTTTTTTAGGAAAACGTGTTTTTACTCAATTAAATGCAAGAGGCCATACGGTTATTCCTATGGTAAGAAGCATAGCTTCACTAGAAACTCTTTCTTCTTTTGATTTAGAAAATTCAGAGTTTATACTTTTTGATATTGAAAAAGATAGACCTGAAGAAATTTTTATAAAAGCAGATGCCTTTATTCACTTAGCGTGGGGGAACTTATTAAAATATAATGATAATTCGCATGTTGAAATTTACCCACAAAAACACCTTGAATTGTTAGTGCATTTTGCAAATCTTGGTATTAAAAATTTCACAGTTACAGGCACTTCGCTTGAATATGGTCTTTTAGAAGGTGAACTTCTTGAAAGTATGCTTTGCGAGCCTGTTACACAATACGGTATAGGCAAGCTAAAACTCTATAATGATTTTGTAAAGTATTGCACTAAAAGCGAGATAAGCTTTAAGTGGCTGAGACTTTTTTATATGTATGCCGAAGATCAAAGGTCTGAGTCCTTGTTAGGGCAACTAGCAAAAGCATATATGGGCGGAGCAAAAGAATTTAATATGTCAAGCGGTGATCAAATTCGTGATTATTTGCATGCTGATGCTGTTGCCGATGCAATTACAAAGAGCTGTTTACAAAACAAAGTGCAAGGAATTATTAATGTGGGCAGTGGTAAAGGAATAAGTGTTTTAGATGTGGTAAATAAATACCTTTCAGAGCGCAATGCCTACATCAAGCTCAATCGTGGTTATTATCCTTATCCTACTTATGAGCCTTTTGCTTTTTGGGCAAATGTAGATAAATTAGCAATGCTATAGCAATGTTTAATTTATTTTCCTTAGCTAAAAGAAATAGGTAAAAAATATTGATTTTTTGGGCACATTGGAAAAATAAAAAATTTGCCTTACAACGAGGTTTAGCATAAATGATAAGAAATAAAGTAGATTACAAAAAATACCTAGAGGAAGATGCTAAAACTTATCAGCATACAATAAAATATCCTATGCTTCAAGATAGTATAATACCAATGTTAGCAAATAAAGTTTTTAAATTTCAGTGCTCTCTTAGGCGTTTAGAATACTTTATTAACTGCAAGAATACTTTTTTTTATAAACTTTATATCCTTTATCTCAAATACAACTTTGTAAAGCAAAGTATTGCATTAGGCTTTTCAATTCCATTAAATGCTTTAGAAAAGGGTTGCCAATTAGGGCATCACGGTTGTATTGTTATAAGTAGTAAAACAAAAATTGGTGAAAATTGCATTCTTCCTGCAAATATTGTGATTGCTCGAGGAGTGAACGACAAACATACATCAATAGGTAAAAATTGCTATATCGGCGCAGGTACAGTGATTATAAACGGTGCATGTATAGGAAATAATGTTACAATTGGTGCAAATTCATTAGTAAATAAAGATTTTCTTGAAGATGATATTGTGATTGCTGGAAATCCAGCAAAAATTATAAAATATAAAAAGAATAATTAGCAATAGTTTGTTGATATTATTCTAAGAGGTTATTATGCAAACAGTTCTCCTTTGTGGTGGTCTTGGCACAAGAATGCGTGAAGAAACAGAATTTCGTCCAAAACCTATGGTTCCAGTTGGGAAATATCCCATTCTTTGGCATATAATGAAGACTTATGCGCATTATGGGCACACTGACTTTATTCTTGCGCTGGGTTATAAAGGTGAAATGATAAAAGATTATTTTGTGAATTATGAATGGATGAATAACGATGTAACTTTAGAACTTGGCAAGCCAGAAAATATGCAAATTCATCATAATCATGACGAAGCGGGCTGGAAAATTACTCTTGCTGATACTGGTGCAGAAAACCTCAAAGGGAGTAGGCTGAAGCAAGTAGAAAAATATCTCATAGGTGATACTTTCATGATGACTTATGGTGATGGAGTTGCAAATATTGACATAAATGCACTTCTAGATTTTCACCATTCGCACGGGAAAATGGTTACTCTTACAGGTATAAGTCCAACTTCCCAATTTGGTGAGCTAAAACTTGATGGTGAAAAAGTTCTTTCTTTTCAAGAAAAGCCAAAAGCAAGTGAAAATACAGGTTTTGTCAATGCTGGTTACTTTGTGTGTAATCGTAAGTTATTAGACTATCTCTCTCTGGAAGCTTCTTGTGATTTAGAGTTTGGCGCTATTGAAAAAATTGCACAAGAAGGCGAGCTTATGATGTATTGTCATAAAAAGTTTTGGGCTTGTATGGATACTATCCGCGATACAGAGCGTTTAAATAAGCTTTGGGATACAAATCAAGCAGAATGGAAAGTGTGGTAGTATGCAAAATTTGCAAGATTTTTACAAAGGTAAAACAGTTTTTT
>CAYJJT010000030.1:0-10325 GCA_964370575.1 uncultured Muribaculaceae bacterium
ATGGTCTCCAAAACCACAGTTGGGAGTTCGATTCTCTCCGCCCCTGCCATTTATGTATTCAACTAACTAGGAATAGTTAGTTTTTTATTATGTAAATTTATATTTTGTTGATAAAAAAAATTAGTTTCTACTAATTTTTATGACATATCAATTAAGTTACAAATAATTTCCATCGGGTTTTTAGTATATTTAAATACTCCAATTATACTTAGAATTAATGTTGTAAATGATATAGTAAAAATTATATCATTATCAAACATATATATATTTAACAACAAAATAACAACCGAAATCACCATTATTGCTATAAACAATTTTCCTAGCTTATTTTTCATTTTTTCCTCCTGTAATATATTCTGAAAGTACACTCAACCATATAGTAATTACACAAATTAATATTATAACCGAAAAGTAACTATAATTGTTTAGGAAGATACTTAATACCGCAAAGCATAATCCGATTGTTATAATAATTAAATCTTTATTCTTTTTCATACAATCACTCATTCCAATAATATTTAAATTATAGCACAATCAAATCAATTAAATATAATTTGACACATAATACTATGTATTGTATATTATTATAGAGGTGAGTTATGGATATACAATTAAAAAAAGGATTATTAGATTTGTGTGTACTTAGAAGTTTATTAAAAAAAGATTCATATGGTTATCAAATAATTAAAGATATTAGTGAATACATCGAAATTTCAGAATCAACTTTATACCCTATTTTAAAAAGAATTGAAGCTAACAATTTAGTTACTTCATATACCGTTGAACACAATTCTAGATTACGAAAATATTATAAAATTACTGAAGAAGGAATTATGAGAATTAATAAATTCTTGTTGGATTGGGAAAATGTAATGAAAGTTTATAATTTTATAAAAGGAGATGATATTAATGACTAAAAATATGTTTATAAAAGAATTACAAAGTAAATTGGGCAACTTACCACAAGAAGAACTTAATAAAATACTTCATTATTATAGTGAATTAATTGATGATAAACTGGAAGACAATATAAATGAAGAAGACGCAGTTAAAAGCTTAGGTAATATTGATGACATAGTTAGAGATATTAGCAATGATAATTCTATACCTAAAATAATGTATGATAAAGTAAAAAGTTCTTATGACAAATCTGATAATAAAGTTATATGGATATTTTTAGCAATTATTGGTAGTCCAATATGGATTCCCCTATTATTTGCTTTAGCAGCTGTCATCTTTGCGATAGTAATAACGGTTATATCACTACTATTTACTCTATTACTATTACTAGGTAGTTTCTATATTGTTGGAGTAGTTTCTATAATTGCTTCATTTACATTATTATTTACAAATCCTATTACAAGTATTTTAGCATTTGGTATTGGATTAACATTTTTAGGTTTAAGTATACTACTTACTAATCCTATTATTTTAGTTATTAAAAAGGTAACAAATTTATTAAATAAAAAAATAAAAAGTAAAAAATATAAAGTATGTAAAAATGAGGTGAATGTTAATGAAAAATAGTTTAATTATCGGTATTGTCTTAACAATATTAGGATTATTATTAATTTTAACTTCTTTTATTTTTGTAGGTTTTGACATTGATAAGCTAAGTACTACCGGATCATATATTAAAGATAATCAGTCTATTAAATATAATAATCAAGATATAATAATTGATAATAGTGTTGTTGATATATATTTTGATAAATCAAAAAGTGATAATATTGAAATAGAATTGTATTATAGTGAAAATGATATTATTAATTTAACTAGTGATGATAACATCTATATTTCAGCTGAAAAAGATGA
Organism: uncultured Muribaculaceae bacterium; assembly: GCA_964370575.1. Taxonomy (GTDB): domain Bacteria; phylum Bacillota_I; class Bacilli_A; order RF39; family UBA660; genus MGBC107952. Next base: position 1,816 of record CAYJJT010000030.1, read on the forward strand.
TATATTTAAACATTTTGGTTTTAATTTTAATTTTAGAAATCCTTATATAAAAATATATTTACCTAATTCATATACTAATAATTTAAGTATTAATAGCGATGTTGGTAATATCGAAATTAATAATATAAACACTGATAATATTTATATTGATAGTTCTGTTAGTGATATTGAAATAGATAATATAAAAAGTAATGTTTTAAATATAAAAAGTGATGTTGGGACAATTGATTTTGAAAATTGTAACATTAACATTGTTGATATAGAATCAAATATTGGTAATATCGAATTTGATGATTTAGTTTCAACCGATGTAAGTTTTAAAAGTGATATTGGTAATATTGATGGAATTATTAACGGAAATATAGAAGATTACCATGTTACTGTTAATACTGATATTAGTAGTTCAAACATTAAGCCAACTCTTAATGGAATTTATAAATTAAATGTTGAAAGCAATATTGGAGATATAGATATTAATTTTAAATAAAAAAGATACACAAACAATTGTGTATTTTTTTATATATTGATATTAAATAATGTAATTGTAGGAGGAACTAAAAATCTAGCACTTATATGGGTTGTCCCTAATCCTGTATTAATATATAACGTAGGATTATTTTTAATTTCCAATTCTGTCAAACCACTTTTATATTTGCTTCCAAGTCCACTTTCCTGCATTGCTAAATCATTTATAATAGGAATACCTATTTGCCCTCCGTGTGTATGACCAGCTAGTATCAAATCATAATTTTCCACAGGATAATTTTCTATTATATCTGGTTCATGTGTTAAAAATATTTTATAATCAATATCATCATAATTTGTAGTTGGCATCTGTGGATTACCTAACAAAGAATCATCTATTCCAGTAAATAGGATTTTTTTATTATTATTTGTATTTAATATTAAGTTTTGATTATTTAACAATAAGAAACCACTACTTTCCATCACATAAGTATAATTTTTTATTGCATTACTACCATAATCTCTATTTCCATTAATTGCAATTTTCTCTATATTAACTTTTATTTTACTTAATTCTTCTATAATATTTTCATCATCATTATAAATTGAATAATTATCATATAAATCTCCCGTAAATATAACAATATCCGGTTCTATACTATTAATTTTATCAACTATTTTTACTAATTCATCAGCTGTATAATTTTCTTTGATATGCGTATCTGAAAATTGAACAATTTTAACATTTTCACCATTTTCTTTATCTATATTTATATCAATAGTATCTACTTTTAAACTATATGGTTCAATTTCAAAGGCATAATAAAGACATCCAGCACATATTATTCCTAGAATTATAAATATTTTAATTGTATTAATTATAAATTTCATTTAACACCACTTTACTTTTATATAATATTATTATAAATGAATAGTACATTTTATTCAACAATATAAGCCTTTATTAAAGATTAAGTTTACTTTTCAAGCCTCAAGTACTATAATTACAATATAAGATAAGGAGTTAAAAATGAATAATATTTATAATTTAAATTTAGAAAAATCTTTACTAGGTAGTGAATTATTAAAAATGAATTACTGTTTTGAAATATTATCTAATCTAAGCTACCACATAAAAACTATTCAATCTACATTAAATAAAAATGATTATTATATTAATAATGATGTTTATATTTCAAAAAAGGCAATTATAAGTGATAGTGCTTGTATTATTGGTCCAGCTATAATAGAGGCAGGGTGTGAAATTAGACATAACGCTTATGTAAGAGGTTCTGTATTAATTGATAAAAATTGTATAATAGGTAATGCTTGTGAAATTAAAAATTCAATTTTATTCGAAGAAGTAAATATACCCCATTTTAATTATGTTGGTGACTCAATAATTGGTTATAAAAGCCATCTAGGAGCTGGTGTTAAAATCTCTAATTATAAATTAGATGGCAGCAATATTATATTGACAATTAATAGTAATATTATTGATACTAAATTAAATAAATTTGGCGCTATAATAAGCGATTATGTAGAAATCGGTTGTAATAGTGTTTTAAATCCAGGTACTATTATTGGAGAAAATACTACAATATATCCTTTGTGTAATATTAAAGGGATTATAAATAAAAATTCAATATATAAAAATGATGATATCATAGTTGATAAAAAATAGAGAGGAATGATTTTATGTTTAAATTCGCACATTTTAATTTTAATGTTTTAAATTTAGAAAAAAGTATTAATTTTTATAAGGAGGCTTTAAATTTGTCAGTTCATAAAGAAATTGATACTAATGATTTTACTTTAGTTTATTTAACTGATAACAAAAGTGATTTTACGTTAGAACTTACTTATTTAAAAGATCGTACAGAAAAGTATGATTTAGGAGAAGTTGAATTTCATTTAGCTTTTGAAGTAAATGATTTCGAAGAAGCTTATAAAAAACACAAAAAAATGAATTGTATTTGTTATGAAAACAAAGATATGGGAATATATTTTATAAATGACTTAGACGGTTATTGGATAGAGATTATTCCAGGTAAAAAAAATGAAAAATAAAATAATCATTTCTTTGTTAATTTTAACTTTAATAATTATAATATTGATATAAATAGCATAGATTTAACTAATGAAAATAATTTTATAATCGATGTTAGAACAAAAGAAGAATATGATAGCGGACACTTAGAAAACAGCATAAATATTCCACTTGAACAAATTGAGTTAATTAACAATGAAAGTATTGAGTCTAATCAAAAAATAATTGTTTACTGTAAAAGTGGTTATAGAAGCAAAGAAGCTAGTGAATTATTAATAGACTTAGGTTATAATAATGTCTATGATGCTGGTGGTATTAATGAATATAATAAAGACTTAATAGCTAATTAAGTCTTTCTCTATAATTGACAGTAATTACTTATAATGTTAATATAAAAGATGATTTTGGAGGTACAACATGAAATCAGTAGAACAAATATTAAACGACAATTATAATATCAAAACAAGTTTTATTAAGAATAAAGATATACTAACAAATTTATTTATAAATTTTTATGGAGAAGAAAATACTAAAGTAATTACTGATGTTATAAAAAATATTAATATTGAGTATCCAACTACTTTATATTCAAATTATAATTTTTTCAAATACAAAGATAATTGCTTGAAAAACGCTTTAAAAAATAGTAACAGTTCAAAAATAAAAGATATGATCAATGATAATGCTAATGACTTATTAGAAGCTTATAATAAAATAGAAGAAACACTTACTACTTATAAACTAAATTTGAATAAAGCTAATATTGACTATGTTTATAGAGTTCATAAAAATAATTTAACTAATAAAGAAATTAATATTTTAAGAACAGCTATAAATAATAACGACTATGATTTTGTCAATATTAAAGAGTTTAAAAATTATGGTATAAACTTTAATGATAATCTATTAACTAGAAGTGATAACGCTAGTGCTTATGCCGATTCTATTAGAAAAATTTATTTACAAAGAGCTACTATACAAAGTGCATATACAAATTATGATTTCGGAAACAAAATTGATAATGATGGTATTAAAGTATATGAAACTGATATTCTTTATAAGAAAGCTTTAGAATTTTTAAGCGATGATAATTACACTAATAATTATGTATTAAATAACAATGAAACTTCTACAATTTACTTCAATAATTTTTCTGATTATAATTTAACTCATGAACTTATAAGACTTATAAATAGTATTTTACTTAAATCAGACAATAATCAATTATTGAATATTTTTAATAATTCTACTACTAATATTATTTATAATAATCTAGTAAATAGTAAGATTGAAATAATTAATGAAGTTAATAATGTTGATAATATTCATATTACAAATCCAGAAGAACTACAATTAATTGATTTTTTTGTTCAAGATTTATTCACATTTGTTCAATTAAATAAATCAAATATGTTTGTAGATGATTGTTTATATATATCTGTGGAAAAATTATCTGCAAATGAATTACTGCAATTAAATATTTTATTAAACAATTTAAATACTGAACTAAGCAGTAAATACTTACAAATAAAAGATTTAGTTGAAAAGAGAATACTTAGAGATGCAATTAACATTGAATTAGCAAAACCTAACAGAAATTTACCTATACAAAACTATACAAACAAAAAATGGAAATAAATTTATTTCTATTTTTTTATGCTATAATATACTAGGTGATTATATGAAATATATAATATGTGTAGATAATAATATGGGGATTAAATTTAATAATAGACGAATTAGTAAAGACATAGAAATTATTAAAGATATTATTAATTACAATAACTATAACATAAAAATTGATGATGCTAGTATTGATTTATTTCAATATTATCAGTTTGATATAAATAAATTAAAATCTACTGATAATAGTTATGTATTTATAGAAAAAGATATATTAGATTGTGAAGAAATTATTATTTATAACTTCAATCGTAAATATCCTAGTGATTTAAAATTAACTTTAAATTTAAATAATTATATATTAATGGAATCTATTGACATCAAAGGTAATAGTCATCAATTAATAACAAGAAAAAGATATAAAAAGAGGTTGTATGAAAAATAAAATAATAGGATTATTTATAATATTGTTAGCTGGAATAGGTGGAGTATTTTATCCAGATATATTAAATTTGGTTGAAGCTAATACTAATTTACTTACTAAAGAAACCATTACCATTAATAGTAATATTAGTATACACGACATTCCAGATTATACTGGTGAATATTATGTTGCCATAAACAATAATATTCCTGAATTTAGTGATGAAGATAAAAGTAGATCAGCTTTTGAAAGTTATAGTGAACTTGATAGTTTAGGACGAGCTGGTGTAGCATTTGCGAAAATTAATAAAAGTATGATGCCTACTGAAGAAAGAGGTAGTATTGGCAGTGTTAAACCAAGTGGATGGCATACTATAAAATATGATATTGTTAGTGGTAAATATTTATATAATAGAAGTCATTTAATAGGTTTTCAGCTTACTGGAGAAAATGCAAATGAAAAAAATTTAATCACTGGTACCAGATCTTTTAATGTTGACGGTATGCTTCCGTTTGAAAATATGGTTGCAGATTATATTATTGAAACTAATAATAGTGTTATGTATCGTGTTACTCCTATATACGAAGGTACAAATTTACTTGCTAGTGGTGTAGTGATAGAAGCTCAGTCTATTGAAGATGACAGTATTTCTTTTAATGTATATATATATAATGTAGAACCAGGTATTAATATCGATTATAGTGATGGGACAAGTAATTTAAAATAAAAAGACTATACATCTGTATAATCTTTTTATTTTATATTTTCATCTACTATTTTATTAATTTTACTAAGTTTTTCATACTCATCTAATCTGTATTCATTTCCAATAAAATCTACAAATTTCAAATCTAGTCTAACACCATTAAATATAGAAATATTAGTTGATAATAATAAATCTATCTTTTCTTTCTGGATAGTTGATATTTCAAAATTATCTGGATATATTAGTATCCCTAAACCCTCAGTGTTATTAGTATAACAGTCTTCTAACCTAGTTCCAAAATAAATAATATTTCCGAGTTCAGTTAAAGCTTTTGCTCCATCAATACTATTAAAATGTTTATAATCTTCAACATTATTTATGCTATTATAGAAACTTGTAAATATATCACAATGATTTCTATCAAAGGGAACTACTACGACATCCCCTTCTCTAGTAAAAATATAACCAGGATTTAATACATTTATATTTTTATCTTCTTCTAATTTTAATTTGCTATACATCTTACACCACGTTGCTTTCACTTAAATATATAATATTATAAAATAAAAAATATTTCAATATATTATTATTTATAATATATATTATGCTATAATTTTGTTGTGGAGATGATATTGTGGATAAATATAAAATATTACTTTTTAGCCCTACTGGCAATACTTTTTATTTAGCAACTAAATTAAAAGAACAATTAAATTGTGAAATTGTAAATCATAAAGAAGAAGTTAGCTGTGAACATTTAATTGTAATGAGTTCAATACACGCATTTAGTATCCCTCATTTTTTGAAGAATAATATTAAAGATGTAAAAAAGATTACTATAATTACTGTTGGATGTAATACTAGTAAAATTAATAAAGCTAGTGGTTATGATATGATTAAATTTGCTAAGCGTAAGAAGATAAAAATTATACTATATTTTAGCAATGCCTTTAACTATCGTTAAAAAGTTTGATAAAGAATATGGAAAAAAAATAATAAAAGAATCTTTAGATAGTATTAATAACATAGGAACTATTATATTAAATGATGAAGTTATTACCTATAAAATACCTATTTCATCTATTTTAATTAGTAAAATAAATTATATAGAAAATTTCATGGCTAAATTATTTGCTCTTGAATTATATGCTAATAAAAAATGTGTTAAATGTGGGAAATGTGTTAAGATATGTCCTAAAAATAATATAGTTATGAAAAATAAAATAAAATTCAAATTAAAGTGTATGATGTGCATGCGATGTATTTATAAATGCCCAGTAAGAGCAATTCATCCTAGGTTTTCTAAATTTATTGAGTTTAGAGATGGGTATGATATAAAAGAATACTTAGATTAAATTTATACAATAAAATTATAATATTTTATTGTTTTTTTATTAATTTTGTATCTACTATTTATTTAAAATTACTACATATTCAACAAATATTTTTAATAATTACAAATTTGTCACTCTTATGTCACTTAAGATATAATATAATTAAGCTGAGGAGAGATGAATATGGAAATTTTAAAAGTGGAAAACTTATGCAAAACATATAATACTGGGGATAATGTTGTTAAAGCAGTTGATGATATATCTTTTAGTGTGGAAAAAGGAGAATTTGTTGCTATTGTTGGAGCTAGTGGTAGTGGAAAATCTACTTTACTACATCTAATTGGTGGTGTTGATAAACCAACTAGTGGAAAAATATATATTGATAATACTGATATATATTCTTTAAAAAGGGATAAGTTAGCAATATTTAGAAGAAGACAGTTAGGTTTAATATATCAATTTTATAATTTGATACCAATATTAAATGTTAAGGAAAATATTACACTACCTACTTTGCTTGACAATGTTAAAGTTAGTGATGATAAGTTAGATGAAATACTTAATACTTTAGGTCTTAAAAATCGTGTTAATCACCTACCTAGTGAATTAAGTGGTGGTGAACAACAAAGAGTTAGTATAGGTAGAGCTATGATCAATAATCCAGCAATTATACTAGCTGATGAACCAACTGGTAATTTAGATAGTAAAAATAGTGAAGAAATAGTATCTTTATTAAAATTGTCTAATCAAAAATATAATCAAACTATAATTATGATTACACATGATAAGAAAATAGCGCAGTATGCTAGTAGAATTATAACTATTGAAGATGGTAAAATTATAAGGGATGAGAATACTTATGAAGATATTAAATAAATTAAGTTTAAAAAGTTTACTATTAAATAAACAACGTTCAATAGTTACTATAATTGGTATAATTTTATCTGGAGCACTAATTACTGCGGTAGCAACTATGATTACATCTTTTATGTTTACAATGCAACAAGACGCTATAAATCATTCTGGTAATAGACATGTAACATTCTATGATGTACCAAAAGATGAGATTAATTATTTAATTAATCATAAGGAAACAGATAGTTACTATCTAACTGAATTACTATATAATGTAAAACCTACTGATAGTAATGGAGAATATTTTGATATTTATAATATCATGGGAGCAACTAGTGAAGCTCTAGTTGATTTGGAAGATAACATTTTAGAAGGAAGAATGCCTAAAAATGATAACGAAGTAGTAATAAGTGAATATCTATCTTATGATTATAAAATAGGAGATACAATTACTTTTGATAAAGGTAAATATTATTGTGTCAATGATGAGGTGAAAACTAATTGTGAACGTAATTTTTATGCTGAAAATGGATTGTTTGAAAAAAGTTCAACTATAGAATTAACTGTTGTTGGTTATATAAGTTATTCTAATTATGGACACAATACTTTTGTAACTAAAGTAAGTGATATAAATAATAAAGCAGATATAAGTATTTTATATAATAATCCAGCTAATTATGAAGATATAACATTTTCTATTGTTGGTATAGAAAGTGAATATGAAATAGGTAAATATGAATTTTCACACAATAATCAATTATTATCTTTCAGTGGTTACACTGTAGATGATGGTACATTAGAAGCGATTATTTCAGTTGCTACTATAGTATTTGGAATTATAATTTTAACAAGTGTATTTTGTATTAGAAATTCATTTGCTATATCAGCTAATGAAAAAATAAGACAATACGGAATGATTAGAAGTATTGGAGCTACTCCAAGACAAATTAGAAAAACAATATTTAAAGAAGGATTTTATTTAGGTGTTGTTGCTATTCCACTTGGAATATTAATCGGAGTTCTAGCTTCATTTATATTAGTGTTATTAGTTAA
>CAYJJT010000031.1:0-7554 GCA_964370575.1 uncultured Muribaculaceae bacterium
AAACAATCTATGAATGTAGTGTTACTAATTAGCATAGAGCCTGCTATAAAAGTGCCCTCTGCACCAAGCTTTACGTTAGCTGCGCCTTTAAACACACAATTGTTTACAAGCCATGTACCTTTTTCTGTCGGATAACTTGCTTCTTTATACAAAGGTGCAAAGCTTCCTGTAGATAGCCATGAAAACTTCTGTAAATCAAAGTTAACAGCTCTTGTATTAGAACTTCCAGAAGACCCAAAACTTACAGAATCTTTTATGAAAGACCAGTCATTGCCTTGTGTCTTAAATGTACCCCAATCTAAAGTGATGCTTCCATTACCTCTTATTGTACCACCTTCTAGAATTAGAGTAGCTTTCGCAGAAGTTGAGACATTACCTATTTTAAAGCTAATTCCATCAACGTTTAATGTTCCTTTTACTGTAAGAATCGTCTCAAATTGTATTGCTGTAGTCTTTGTAACAACATGCCCAGACTCAATAAGGACATCATCTGTAAGAGCTGGAACTACTCCCCCTACCCAAGTTGAACCATCTTCCCAATTACCAGATTGTGCACTTTGTACTAAAGGCACAATTAGCTCATAGTAAGCGTTTTCATTTAGGTAAGGAACACTCGCTTGTTCTCCGCTTGCTAGGTAAGTAAGAACCGCTATCTTTGTAACACCATCTATTTTTTCTACAGCGTAATTTTCTGTAGATGCCGTAACTTTCTTGAAAAATGTATTTACTTTATAATAAAACACTTCAAATACGTAAGGTGCTGGAACATACACTGAATCAGGTACGATATCCAAAAACACTCTTGCATGCATTGAATTAGTTGTAGGGTTACCATTAAACGCTATACTATTTTGAGTCCAAGATACTTTATGGATTGCCATATTACACTCCCTCGATAGGTTTATCACCTTGATACATATCTACAACAGTTTCTCCAGCTTCATTCTGTCTTTCAACTATATGCACATATATACCACCTAAATTGGTCTTAGAAGCTACACCAATAGAAGCTTTCAAGCTCTCTAACCATTGAGCTTCATCTCCTTCAAAACCATTCTTTACGGCTATCTGATAAGCACTATCGCCTACAACCTTACCAATTACTTGTGACATACCATTCACCTCTTGTATAAGATAACCTCTGTTATCTATGCTATATGTTGGAACAGGATTCTCAGTTGTAGGGGTAAAAACTAAGTTCTCCCCTACAATACTAAAATTAGGTAGAAACTCTCTATAAGCTAATACAAGATTACCTGTCTTATTCTCTATATAAAAACCAAATGCGTTAGGGTCTTTAGGTACACTAGATTCATCATCAGTAGCTTTACCTAAATAGACAGTTTTTATACTGTTAACAATTTCCATATTATTGTACCTTTCTGATGATAAGGTTAGCTTTAAAACCTGCACTCCTTACCCAAATATCATCGATACCTTTTACAAGTTTACCTTGCTGACCCTTAGTTAATATCTCAGCACCTTGAGCATTTCTACTTAATGGTTCATCACCATGCCATACAAATACCCCTACTTGTCCATCACCGAAGCTACCATCCACTTGAATATAAAATTCATCATCTATAATCATAGCCAATGTATTTACATTACCATTAATATCGGTAACTTCTAATCCATTCAAATTCACCCAATCAGGTGTAAGTTTTACATATCCATTCATTTATATATTTCTCCTTATGGTTTTACTACGAAGTTTACGTTAGCTGGTTTACCTGATGTTGCGTTAAGTATATCGCAGTCTGCTTGAGTTCTACCGTAAGCTGTAGTTACTCCTACACAAGCATAGAACATGTTACTTGTTTCAATAAGTTGAGAACAATCAAGATTAGAAAGGTCTATATGTTGCAAATTACGACACTCTTTAAATGCATTTGATGCAAACAATATAATGCGAACGTCGGGTAATAGAGCACGCTGTAATGATACACATGAAGAACATACGCCTGTAATATTTTCTAAGACTGTAGCTCCACTAAACCGTACCGTTGTCACAGTACGGTTATGAGCATACATATATGAGCAGTCAGCCACTTTTTTATTAAACGGTATGTCTTCAGAACTCTCTTCCTGCACGGAAGAATCATTAAACGCATATCTCCCCGATATAATATTTTCTACATTGTCAAAAAGTTGGTGTAGGACTAGTGGTCTACCACTATACACTCGTGACCTATGCATCAAGTAATCGATGCTGGTAGGAAGAGTTGCCTTAAAACCCCCTTTTGGAAAGATTATTGAGCTTAATTTAGGGTTTTCACGAAACATACCCTCAACATTTGTCACATTTACCATATTAAAATTTGTCAAATCTAATGAAGTCAAATTAGGTAAAAAAGCAAAAAGATTAGCAGTATTTGTTGCAATACCTTCAATCTCTTCATATGATAAACTTTGGATATTATCTGCATTATCTTTTATCCAATTAGACGCATCACGTACAGAATTAAACTGTTTTTGTATAGTTGTATTATCTACATATGCTCCACCCACTTTAACCACAGGTAAGTCTAATATTTGAACACTGCCATTGTAAACTGTTTGCAAAACATTCTGTTCATCGGTGGTAACGTAACTCAAAAAGTAATCATCTTTATTAGCTAAAGCATCAAATTCTGCTTGAGTACCTTTCCACAATTTTTGTGTGGAACTTACTATATTATTAATTGCGTTGGTGTTTGTTATTATAGCTGAAGCATTCGTATTAACTGCATTGGAAATTGCAGACATGTCTTCTTCAACACTATCCAAATTTTCTTTTACTAAAGCAACTGCATGCTCACTTGGCGCAAGATAATCTACAGCTTCACTTGATGGTCTGATAGTATTAGTGATACCTATCTTACTAGCAGCTTCTTCAGCAGCAGCTTCTGCTCTTTTAGCAGATGCTTCAGAATTAACAGCTGATTGTTCAGCCTTATCTACTTCCAATCCTACAGTATTTACAGCTTCATCTCTAGTTTGATTAACAGTCAAGATAGCTAAGTCTTTGGTACTGTTTACACTATTAATAGCTTGTTGAGTTGTAGTGTTTACTGATTGAATTACACTATCTTCAGTCTGATTGACAGCTTGTATAGCATCTTCAGTAGCAGTTTCTACACTAGCAATAGCTGTATTAGCTTCTGCTTGTACAGAACCTAAAATACTTCTAGCTTCATCTACTTCTCCATTTACTGCAAGTATAGATTCCATGTTAGCAGAAACACTTTTAATTGTTTCCATGTTATCAGAAACATTTACTACATCCGAATCAGCCTTATTTAAGTCCGTTAGTAAAGGCTCATAATCATAAGCCAAAAGTGTATCCACGTTTGCTTGAGTTAACTTTTTATTTAACTCATCCAACATATCAAGCTTTGCCGCTGTTTCATTAATATTAACTACAAAAGAATTTGTACTCATATTTACTCCTAATTTGTTTAAAAATTTTAGTATATTTAACCATATACTTATTACTATATTTATTAAAATATTTTTTATTCTAGTTACCATAGTTTCACCAAATCCTATTTTGTTATAAGCATGTAAGACAATACGTAGAAGTATCTATTTCTCCTGTATAGCTACCTAAGTATTCATCAAATGCCTTAACAAGTTCATTACTCCAACTTGTATCTGCTTCATTAAAGTACTGAACAAATAAGTCTTGTTGAAGTTTAGAAGCTAAAGTAATATCATTTTCAATAACCACTCTATCAAATACTTTAACCAAATTAAAGTTAAATTCATATTCTAAAGAACCGTCAATAGTTTCTTTAGTATAGAACAAGGGTTCATCAGTATGAATACCCACAAACATACTATGATATCCTGTTGTCCTATTTAAACACATATCAGGGTCATTTAAATATATATTAGTACTCATTACACAAATCCTTTATCTTTTGGACTTATAGACTCATACGTAATAGTATTATTATATCCTTGAGCATCTAATTCTTGACAAGCTCTTTGATATCTTACTAAATAAGCATCACTAGACCTACCATCATCTTCATTATCGATAGATAAATGTGTCATATACCCCATGTAACTAATCATAGCTTCTAAGAAATCGTAAGCTATACCTGTTTCAGCATCAAGACTAGTAGGTAATGCAGGTATCTTCTTATAAACTACAGTAATAGTGGTATCAGAAGGGTAGTATAAAATAAAAGAATTACTAGTTAACATACGATAATCGGCTCTCTTAGCACCTACTACAGAAGCAGATACTAATTCTCTACCTGTACAACTAACTAATTCAATTATTTGACTTACATTCTTATTTTCAATACTATAATGACTAATATCTGAATGTACTTTAATATTAGTAGACTCTATAAACAGATTAAATTTTCTAGCCATTTCTATCATAGCAGCATGAACATACCCAATCATGTCTTCTTCACTATTCAAAGGTATTTGTTTTAGTGCTGATAGTTTAGCATATTTTACTACTTCTTCCACTCTCATAGTAACTCCTTACACAAAATATGAACTTTGTATTTTTTCATTATAATCCTTTGCATCAAAATACACACTAGTTGAAGGACTTATTGGTTCATCGTTAGTAGAACCTATTGAAGCATCAGCTACAGGTAGTATGATAAACATTGAAGTTAACTGACTAACTGTATCACAGAAGTCATCGTGTACTGACTTGAATCCACTCTTTGTCACACTTGTTAACTCATCTAATGCTTCTATCATAATTTGTGTATTTTGTAAATCCTTTGGAAACCATATTTTTTGGTTAATAAATAACGGTAATGTGGTACTAAACCTAGATAGTTTATCAGTATTAGGACGTAAACCTTTTTCTCTAGAGTTTTTGTCACTAGCTAAAGTAAACCAAAAATTTTCGTCTAACATTCTTCTCTCAATAACTGAAATAAAGCCTTGTTGTTGACCAGTAACCTCAATACCTACAGACAATGGGTCATAGATTTTAACCAATCTAAATAAATCATCTACAGTTGTACTAAACAATTGTCTAGCTAATACTCCATCAACCCAATAATAATTGCCTTTATTATCTACTGCCCATACGCTTATTACTGTAAAATCTGCTTTTTCTTTTTCACTAGTAGCAAAGTCAGTTGTAATATACCAATTATACAAATGCTTATTAGCAATTATTTCCACTCTATTAGTATACCAATGGATATCATTGTCTTTAACAAGTCTATCATCATCTGACATAATCCTTAACATCAATTCTTGGTTAAAAGCATCTATTTTACCTGCTTCTAATAACGTATCATATTCATGTTTCACAAAGTCATAATCAAATCTATCTTCCCAAGCTCCTTTAAACTCTTCTCTAGAACATGGAAACTTTTCACAGATAGGATAAACCTTAGTTTTCCATGCTTTAGTAGCCGCACCTTGATACAAAGGGTCTTTTTTATTAAATGGTGTACCAATCCAGATAAGTTTTCTATATCTAGGATGCATAGCAGCCCTAGCAGCTTTATATATAATCTTAGCGATATCAGCAGTAATAGTAGGACTCTCAGCACTCTTATCACTCATCAAGTCATCAAAGATACACATCTGAGGTCTTACACCATAACGTTTAAATCCACGTACTCCAGTAGAAGCACCAAATCCTCTAAAACACAGTTTCTTACCTTCAATATTTTCAAATTCCCATTCCTTATCTGTAAAATTTACCTTAGGAATATACTTCTGTAGAAATTCACTATTATTCCATCTGAACTCTAAGTTATCTCTCATACTTTTAACACCATTATCCATAGTGTCACTAACATACATACCTACAGTAATCTTACCAAAGTTAGGTAATTCTCCGTGTAATGCTAAATACAAAATCATATATTCAGCCATAACAGTAGTCTTACTACCTCCACGAAAACAAACAATAAGGACATCATTAGATTCTGTAATAGCATCTAACATATCCAAATGAAACAAAGGTGATTTATTCTCTTCAGAACCTCCATTAACCAATTTAATAAAGTTAATAAACTTTAAAGCAAAAGTAGTAGGAGTATAATACTTTTCAAAATAATCATACTTAATTCCTTTAACCAAGTTCTCTAAACCTAAGTTATCTCTATCATCGGTTTTAGTCGTAGACATGCTCAGCCTCTACATCAATTATGTTACTCTCAACAATACTCCTCAAAGAAGTACCACCCAATTCTAAGAAAGTCTTTTGTTGTTCTGCTAATTGATTGATAGTAGCTTGCATATTAACAATTTCATCCGAATTAGAGATACCAATATCCACAGTTAACTTCCTATCTTCTGGAGGAGCTGTATGAGTCATAATAACATCAGCAGCTTTAACTCTAGCAGTCCAACTAGCCTTTTCATTCTGCATAGCACTCACTAAGAAATTAATAGTTTCTTGTCTAGTTCCAACATTCAATATCCATTCAGGTATCAAAGTCTGTTTAATAACCGCTACAACAGTCTTAGTATTCGCAAATGCACTAACATACGAAGATAAAGAATCATACCTACCTTCATCTTTTAAGCTCTGTACTTTCTCAGGAAATATCTTACAATAAGCATCTTGATTAGTATACCCATAATGCTTATAAGTAGCAAACTTAACTGCATTAATATAACTACTAATCTTTATCTTACCTTCCTGTAGCACACTAATGTAATCAACCATAGACTGCTTAAAATGTTCAGCTATCTCTGAATCATCAATAGTGTTTAGTTCATTAACAAAATCTTCATTAATATAAGACTTAAACTGTCTTGGTACTGCTGACTTAATCTGTTCCATTGTAAAATCCATAGTTTTACCTCTATTTAGTTTTTTATAATATATCCATATTACTGTCTTTTGTCAACTATACAAATAACTACATTATTTCAGATACTTGAGTTCCGTATGGGGGGTATTATGCTAGTGGAGAGGTTGGGGTACACCCTAACTACACTCTGACAAAACCATCCCCCCTATCTACGTACCTAAGAATCCTTTTTGTCATACCTATGGGGGGTATCTTGTTTACACATACACTTGTTCCCTTACTTCATGCTCTTCTCTATGTACATAGTAGTGCATAGTTATAAATGTTTATTGTGTATGGTATACAACAATGGTGTATGTATACTGCACTGTGTAGTAACGGTGCAATACTCAGCATAGCAGTGCTGAGCTAACATTCTAATCTAAAGGAGTCTATCATGACTATTTACAATCTTATTCTTTCATTAGCAATCTTAGGCGTTATCTGGTACTTCTTCGGTGATGTAATCCATACATTACTTGGTTCATTCAAAAGAACTATTGGTATTCTAGATGTGGGTGTATCAGCAGTGGAAGACACTGCTAAAAGAAAGGCAGTTGAACTTCAACTTGAGAACAGATTTACTGATTCTCCTGAAGAAGTAGCTCAATATATTGCTAAAACTGTTAGTCCTTCTGATATGTACAACCTACTAAACGCTTCTGTTTCCTCTCAACCTGCTGAACAACCTGCCAATTCTGTCAAAGGACGTGGTAGAAAGGCTTTAGCTACATCCTAAACCTCAACTAAGGCATATCATTCATTTGGTATGCCT
>CAYJJT010000031.1:7654-9915 GCA_964370575.1 uncultured Muribaculaceae bacterium
ACCTTAGAGTGTAGAGAGCTTAAAGAACTCTCTATGCTCTAAGTCCTATTGAAACACTAGAGCGTAGAGATGTATCTTAGATATTTCTTTAGATATATCTTAAATAGTATCCTTTGGTATACTTCTTGCAATATTATATATATATATATATATATATTATATATATATTATATACTACTAGAGTATTATTTAAGACATATCTAAAGGAATATAACAATAAGGGTATATATTATATATACATCTAAGGAGTATCTTAGGATATATCTTAGGATATATAACAATAGGGATACATATTAAGAGTATATTATATATACATCTTAATTCCGTATAAGAGGATATAGACTTAGATATGCTGTATATTTATCTTATCCTTCTTTATCTTACCCTTCTATACTCTTCTATTCTACATCTCTATTCTACCTCTAAAATATCTCTACTCTACTCAAAGTGTAATATACTGCTATATGTTACACTAAAAAACTGAGATAGTATTATATCACTGCACATTCTATAATATATCCTAAATACTATCTCAGTTCCTTTTTAAGACACTTTATAGTGTTTATTGAGTTAGGAGTAATAAATCTTATAAACTATCAAAATAAGGCTATCTGAATGCCTTAAAGGAGTACATTATGTTTAAACTACAATTACCCAATGGACAACATTACACTTATAAAACCTTAAGAGATGTTCTTATGGCTGATAAAGTATTATTTGCTACACAACAAATAGAGGATACTGAAATATACTATCAAGATAATCTTATCTTTAATAATCTTGGTAGACGTGTATCAGAAGAAGAATGGAACACTTTATCTCAAATAGGAGTATAAAATGAATAAAAAGAACTCAATCATATTTGCACTTATATGTCTTATAATCGTTAATATGTTAGGTGTTATTATATACATACAAGATAATAGAATCTCTGAACAATCACTAGAGTTAGAGAAAACTATGAGTATGTTAGATACTGTAATCTTGTCTATTGCTATAGATAAAGATTATGATAAAGCTATTGATATTATGAAATCAAGCGATATCATTGGTATTGGTAATAATAATCCAACTAATGTCAAAGGTAAAGGCTGGAAAGGACAAATTGGACAAGATAAACATAATCATGCTATATTTGAACACTATTCTTATTCATTAAGAGCTAGTGCAATCATCTTAAAGAACTATCAAGAAATACATGGTTTACACACCTTACGTCAAATCTTTAAAAGATATTGCGTATCAAACCAAGAGAAGTATGCAATATTTGTAGGTAAAAGACTAGGACTTAGTATTGATGAAGAATTTATTGTACTTCATGTAATGCCTGATTTACTAGAGGCTATAGTAATATTTGAAAACGGATTTAACCCATATCCAAAACATTCATTTGAAGTTTTTGGTGTATTAGAAAAGGATATATTCAATGACGAATAATATGTTAGAACAATTAGCTATAATAAATAAAGATAAATTACCTATTATGGAAATATTATGTGAACATGCTAAAATATGTTCTTATTTTATATCAAATAAAGATAATACTAATTGTGAATTTTACAAAAAACATATGTGTAGTCTTAAAAAATAATAATGTTTATTGATTATGATAAACAAAGTGATGAGGAGTAAATATGGAATTTATCGTATTAATCGTGTTAGTAGTTATTGGTTGTTATTTTCTTAATGATGTCATAGATACCAAAGTATCTGAAATAGACGCTAAAACTAAAGTTAAAGCTTCTAAAACTATTATTAAATGCAATCAAGAAGCAGATAAACTTGCAAAAGAATATGACCCAAATACTACAACAACAAATCAATTATTTGAAATGATAAACAAAGAGTCCAATAGTTAATCAAAAAACTAAACAATTTAACACATAATAAAGGAATCAAATTATGTCAACTGCAATCCCAACTCAAACTGTGTCAGCTATCCCTGTAGATTTTAAATCTCTATTTGAACAAAAGCTTTTAGAAAATAAAGCTATTAACCCTAATAGCAATATTGCTATGAACATTGCATTCAAAGAAATTAATGCTACAAGATTACAAGAAATCCGTAATGCTATTACTGAATTCTGTACTGACCCTGAATTAGTGCGTAATGAGGCTGTACCTGCTCCAAACTTCAATGTTAAGAACTTTAACTTCCGTAGTGGTGAACTTATTAGTTTATTAAAGCAAATCAATTCTCAATATGATATCAGGGATAATATCTGTGAACATATTGGCTTATCTCCTGTTGCATTAGAAAT
>CAYJJT010000032.1:0-7360 GCA_964370575.1 uncultured Muribaculaceae bacterium
CGCAAAAGGTGTTTTTGGCGATGAAGAAGCACTTTTTATGGGCAGCCCAGGTGTTCCCACAACAAGGTATTCAAACTATGTGCTACAAAATGCAGACTGGGTGCTTATTGTAGGTACAAGGCTTAATCCCGCTATCACCGCATTCGACGAACCGAATTTTGCACCCAATGCAAAAAAAATAATCGTGGACATTGAATGTGGCGAAATAGAGAAATTAAGCATAGAATTTGCGCAAAAATTTGTGTGTGATGCAGGTGCTTTTGTAGAGACATTGCAAGATAATATGGCACAATACAAACCGAAAAGCCGTCAAGAATGGTTGTGTTATTGTGAGTATATAAAAAATAAATATCCGCTTTACAATGAAGTGCAACCGGTGGATAATGAGGGCTTGGTAGATGGTTTTCTGTTTGCCGATAAACTTTCAGGCTATTCTAAAACCGAGGATGTGTTTGTGGGCTCGTCTTCCGGGCGTACCTGTGGCATTTCGCACATGGCCTACCGCTTGAAACAAGGCCAACGCTTTGTAACCTCAATGGGCATAGGCTCTATGGGCTGGTGTGTGCCAAGTGCCATTGCCTGCTGTGTGGCAAGTGGCAAAAAGCGCACCTTGGTTTTGGAGGGGGATGGCAGTTTGCAGCATAATTTGCAAGAGCTTGCGTTGGTGAAAACATACAATTTGCCACTTAAGGTTTTTGTGCTTTCGAACAATGGGTATGCTTCTATTTACACCATGCAGCGAAATAACTTTAACAGTAATTTTTCGGGATGCAACCCAGACTCCAGCTTGGCTTTTCCCTCGATTGAGGAACTGGCCAAAGCATATTCAATGCAATATTATTGCATCCGTCACAATGATGAAATGGATGAAAAACTTGCACAAATTATGGAAGATGATAAAGCCTGCCTATGTGAAGTGATGGCGTCCATTCATTTTGATGAAATACCAAAATCAATGACAATTGCGAACAAAGACGGAACGTTTACCTCGTCTAAACTGGAGAATTTGTATCCCTATGTAAGCGAAGAAGAACAGAAACTGAATATGCCGAAATGGGATTGATAAATGGATAGAATATTATTAACCGGTGGCAGCGGTTTTATCGGTAAAAATTTGTGCGAGTAATTGGGTGGCCGATATGAAATTTTTTCGCCGACACATAAAGAACTTGAACTTTTAAATTACGATGCTTTACAAGAATATATAGATCAAAACAAAATCAATATCGTGGTGCATGCAGCCATTCACGTGCCGATGTTCAACGGGGTAAAAAATGAATTTTACAACGATATGAAAATGTTTTTGAATTTGGAGAAATTGAGTTCTAAACTGGACAAACTTCTTTATTTTGGCTCCGGAGCAGAATATGACAAACGCTTTGACATCAACGATGTCAAAGAGGAGGACATCGCAACAAGCATCCCTACCAGTGAATATGGTCTTGCTAAATATACAATGAACAAAATAGCGCGCCAATCAAACAATATTTATAATTTGCGCCTGTTTGGTATTTTTGGCAAGTATGAGTTATGGGATATCAAATTTTTGTCGAATTTATGTTGTAAAGCGGTTTTTGATATCCCCTTGTCCATTCGGCAAGACTGCATTTTTGATTTTCTATTTATAGACGATTTGGCACCCATCGTGGAAAAATTCATAGAAGAAACACCCAGATATCATGATTATAACGTGTGCCTTGGCAAGAGTTATAAACTGTCTGAGCTTGCCAAAATCGTGTTGAACGTAAGCCGTAAAAATTTGCAGGTTCATTTGCTAAATCCAAACCCGAATTTGAACTATTATGGCTGCAATGAGAGGCTTTTGAATGAGTGGACAGACTTGCAATTGACGAATATTGAATCCGCTATAGAAAAGTTGTATAATTATTATGATGAGAATCGGCATTTAATAGATGTTGCAAAGCTATAAAGTTATAAGGCACCAATTTATAAAGAGCAAAATAAAGAACATAAGGTTGATGTTTTGTTTAAAGTAGTAGATGAAATTGGTATGGCAGGGATATAAAGGAATAAATAATAAAGTGATTCCGGCAGGAGAGCAACTCTCTATAAAGAATAAGAGTTGATTGCAAAGCGATTTTTGAGGAACGTACCGAAAACCCAAAAGCATAGGGAGCATAAAATGAAAAATATATTTATCACCGGAATAGCGGGCTTGCTTGGTTCGAATTGTGCTTATTTGTTGAGAGATAAATATAATATTTTTGGGGTGGATAAAAACGTTGTAAATATAGAAAATGTAGCGACACAAGTATTTTCAGCGTTTGATACATATAAAATAGAAGAAATGCTCACCTCAAATAACATTGATGTGCTCATTCACTGTGCGGCACTTGTCAATTTGGATATTTGCGAAAAAATGCCTGATTATGCGGAACTTCTAAATTGTCAGTTAACTGAAAATTTATATAATGCATGTAATAAGCATGGAATTAAACTCATCTTTGTTTCAACCGATGCTGTTTATGATGGGAAAAAGCAGGGCTTAAACAAAGAAGATGATGTGCCAAATCCGGTAAGTGTATATGGAAGAACAAAACTAAAGGCAGAGAATATTGTTTTGAAAAACCCCAATAATCTGATTTTCAGAACAAATATGTATGGATTTAATTACAGAGAAAAAAATAGCTTTGGTGAATGGGTATTGCAAATGCTAAATTCCGATGAAGAACTGAATATGTTCAATGATATTTCATTTTCGCCGATGCTTGTGAATAAGCTTGTAGAAGTAATAGACATTTCAATTGAAAAAAATTTATGCGGCCTTTACAATTTAGCTTGTACAGGTGCTATAACAAAGTTCGACTTAGGTGTGGCAATACAAAAAGCATTTAAGATAAGGGGCACAATCAATTCAGTATGTTCAGATAGCCTTAATTTTATTGCACCAAGGACAAAAAATATGGGGCTTGACAATACAAAAATTAAAGATGCCTTAAATATTGAAATTAATAACTCAATAGAAGATGTGGTACTGTTTAAAGAACTCTATGATAAAAAATATTCTTCTCAATTAAAAAAGGGAAAATAAATGATGAGTGAAACAATTAAAATTGGAAAGCAAACAATCGGGTTAGATTATCCGGCATATTTTATTGCAGATATTGCAGCAAATCATGATGGTGATATCGAGCGTGCTTATAAGCTGATAGAGCTTGCAAAAGAGGCTGGGGCACATGCGGCGAAATTTCAGAATTTTAAGGCGAATAAAATTGTTAGTGATAGTGGATTTAAGGCGTTGCAAGGGCAGCTAGGCCATCAAGAAAAATGGAACAAAAGCGTTTTTGAAGTATATGAGGATGCCGCGGTACCGGATGATTGGTCGCAACGGTTGAAAAAAAAATGTGATGATATAGGCATTGAATATTTAACAAGCCCATATGATTTTGATAGTGTGAACTGGGCAGATCAATTTGTGAATGCCTATAAGATAGGGTCTGGTGATATCAGCTGGCATGAAATTATAAAATTAATCGCAAAAAAGGGTAAACCGGTTTTAATTGCCTGTGGGGCTGCCACTTTGAAAGAAGTGGATATGGCGGTTGATATTATATCCAAAGTAAACTCGCAGTATATCATAATGCAGTGTAATACAAATTACACTGCAAACCCGGCAGATATGAAATACATCAACTTAAATGTGCTGAAAACGTTTTCAAAACGTTACCCAAATAAAATTTTGGGCTTATCAGACCATACAAAGGGGTACACAACTGTTTTGGGAGCCATTGCACTAGGTGCAAGAGTGATAGAGAAGCATTTTACAGATGACAACGCAAGAATAGGGCCGGATCATGCTTTTTCCACCACGCCAAGCGAGTGGAGAGAGATGGTAGATGCGGCAAATGATTTGTTTTTATCGTTGGGAGATGGTGTTAAAAAGATAGAGAAAAATGAAACCCAAACCTCCATTATCCAAAAAAGAGCTTTGTACACGAAAAGACAACTTTATGTTGGCGAAATAATTGATTCAAGTATGCTTGAGCCATTACGTCCGCGAAGTGATGATGGCTTTGAACCTTGGGAACTGGAACAAATTATAGGCAAAACCGTAACAAAACCGGTTAAATCGGATGAAATGTTAAAAAGAGAGGATGTACAGTGTTAATAGGTGAAAAGATTTCGCTAAGAGCTGTTTGTGAAAACGACATACAAAAATTATTAGATTGGCGTAACAATCCTGAATTTAGAAAATATTTTAGAGAGTATAGGGAATTAACGCTGGAAAACCAGAGGCAGTGGTTTGACAAATATGTTGTGAATGATAATGCTACATTGATGTTTAGTATTGTTTTAAACGATGAAAAGCAAACACTGGTGGGTGCATGTGGGCTTTGTTACATCAATTATGTGAATAGAAATGCAGATCTTTCTCTTTATATAGGTTACGAAGATGCCTATATTGACAATAAAGGTTATGCAGAGGAAAGTTGTAAGCTATTGTTTGAGTATGGCTTTAATGAGCTTAATTTGCATAAGATATGGACAGAAATATACGAATTTGATACGCCTAAATACGAACTATATACAAAAATAGGCTTTCATCAAGATGGGTTATTACGAGATAATTATTTTCATGCGGGTAAGTGGCATAACTCCCGGATGATGTCTCTATTAGAAAATGAATATAATGGCTCGTTCTGAATGCACCATTCATAACCTTTCATTATTTGTTTTTTAAACGGATGAGGCAATCTTTTTTGGCAATTCCCAAAACCGCAGCATTTTTGCACACACAAATGTTGCGGTTAGAGTTATATTTATGAATCGCTGCGCCTTGATAATTTCGGCAGGTGGCAGCGAAAGTGATTGATATCATGTTTTAGCATATTAAAAAGATGTCTACTGAATCAATCTGTTTTTGATTTACTCAGTGCCACTATGTTTGTGGTGGCACTCATGTGATGCTTGTAGGTACGAGGTTTTTCTTGTAATTTATATATAAATACGATACAATAAATAAGAGCATGCCTATATAACTGCCTGTACTACAAAAAGGCACAAAATGCGATACAAACATTATAAAATTAAACTGAGTATGCCAAAATACGTCGTGGGTGCTGTTTTTTTGCAGCACTGTATTATTTTGGTAAGTGCTACAATAGAAAGGTTCTTTGCACATGAGAATGCGTTTTAAAAATGCACAGCACCAGAACCGTCCTAAAAGCCCCCCGTGGTGGATTGCCATTTTTATTTTGGTAATGGGGCTTTTGGTTTCGTCTATCCTTTACTTTTTGGCCATTGAGCCACTGAGTAACACGATGGTGGGCACAGATGGTTTTGTGAACCATGAGGAGCGCGTTGCGTCGGATGCGATGGTGCAAGGATATATTTTAACACAAGAGCTTCAAAGCGAAGAGGAAATCCAAGCGTTGCGCGTGCGTGTTGCAACCTTTGAAGAGGAAATAGATCGTTTGGATTTGCGTGTTACGGTAAAAGACCTTCACAACGATACGTTGCTGATAGAGCACAGCGAGAGGTTTTTTAATGTACAAGACAATGCAGAGTTGGAAATTCAATTAGACGAGCCTTTTTATAGCGAGCAGGGAAGTTACCGTGTAAGCATCACCGCAGAAGAACTGGGAGAGGGAGAACATATTGCCTTTTGGCTTTCGCCTTCCATTGAACCCCACGCCTCGATTGAGGGTGTGAGCCAAAAGGGTGGGTTGCTTTTACAGCCCATCGTACAGGCGGATTTTGTTGTTGGATATTTTTGGGCAGTGGCAATATTTGTTAGCGTTTTAGTGGCACTATTGTGGTTTTTGTGTTTTGTGTGCAGGTGGAATGTACCGGCCATTTTCTTGGTGGCATCTCTTGGGTTTGGAATAATACAATTATTTGTTTATCCACCTTTTTCGGATGCAGACGACCAAACACATGTGCCCATGAGCTATTACTATGCGGCGATTATACAAGGCCAAGATGTAGAAAAAAATGATGATGGTTCCATTTCTTTTCCGATGCGCTATGAGGATGAGGCGCGTGATGAGGCCTGGCAAGAAGGGGTTATGTTAGAGCCGCATTTGGAGCATTACTATTATACATATGAACATTTTTGGGATGAAGCACAAACGCCCGAGCGTCAGGTAATCCATGAAGATATTTTGCTTGGCATGCCATATCAGTACTATCCACAGGCAGCTGGGCTGGCTTTAGGGCAAGCGTTGGGGCTAGGGCAGATTGCCACAGTTTATATCGCACAGCTGTTTTCATTGGTGGTATTTGTGCTGTTTGCTTATATGGCAGTGTCAATTTCGCCATTCCAAACACTTTTTGCTTTGATTTCACTTTCGCCGGTTATCTTATCATTGGCGGGTGGATTTAGTTATGATACATCGATATTCTCTTTATGTATGTTGTTTATTGCATACGCACTTCATCTAATTTATGTAAAACCACGCATGGAATGGTGGAATTTTGTGTTGCTGGCGGTACTGGGCTTGTTGCTTGCACCTCTTAAATATATTTATGCGCCGGTACTTTTGCTCATTTTGCTCATTCCAAAGAATAAATGGTGGCGTCCTATTGTAAAGCCGGTTTTATGTGGCGTTGTAATTCTTGCAGGAGCCAGTTTTATGGTGGTATACATCAGTAGCCTTGTGCAAAGTGGCGTTTTAGACGGCCCTGCAACCGCCACCATTCCGTGGGGAGAAGCGTATACATATGCGGGTTACCTGGAAGAGCCTCTTGTAGCACTGCGTCTTTTGTTTTTCAGCTTTTTCCAACATCTAGATTTTATTCTGATTTCTACAGGGCAATTTGCTTATGAAAAATTGTCTTTTTGGGTGTGTATGGCCATGAATATATTGTTATTATTGTCGGTTTCTGACAAGGCGGTAGGCACGCGTTGTGCCCCTAAAAAGCAGCACCGAAGCATTTTCCTTGTGGCGTTCTTCACGATATATCTTTTGGTTTTAGTAGCAGCTTTACCATGGTCTGTGGTGGATTCTTATTACATTTTTGGTGTGCAGGGAAGATACTTTTTACCTGTTTTAGTGCTATTGGTTTTGGCGTGTCAAGGCCTTTGGAAAGGCCGCCATGTTTCCAATCAAGGTTTGTTGTTTTCGGCAGGCCTTATCAATGCATATGCGGCATTTTTTATGATATGCAGTGGATTTTATAGGACGGCAACCTAAAGGAGAAAAACTATGCCCGAAAATGCCCCACTGATTTGTTTGGTTTCGGCCCAGTTTGCGCCTTCGCGCGGTGGCGTAGAGCAGTACACACAAAATTTGGCAACCGCCTTGCAGGCGCGTGGCTACCGCGTGCTTGTGGTTTGCCAAAATACGCATCATGTGGCCCAAGAAGAGTGGATAGAAAATGTGCAGGTGCTGCGGTT
>CAYJJT010000032.1:7370-9615 GCA_964370575.1 uncultured Muribaculaceae bacterium
ATAAGCATTATGGATAAGCGGTTTCCGTTGCCGAAATACAATGCACAATGGAGGCAGTGCGTGCGCCGTTTACATGAATTATCGCCCGAGTACATGCTTGTTAACACACGGATCTACCCTTTTTCTGTACATGCCCTGCAATTTGCCAAAAAGCATGGGATTCGCCCTATTTTGCTCGACCATGGTAGTGGGCATCTTAGCTTAAACAACCCCATATTATCACGTTGTATTGCATGTTATGAGCATATCATAACATTTTTCATAAAACATTTATGTCAAGATTTTTACAGTGTTTCAAAAGCGGGGGCTGCGTGGCTAACCCATTATGGGATCAAAGCACGTGGCGTGATTTACAATGCAGTTGATATTGTGAAAATGGACAAAATTTGCCAAGAACAAAAGCGCAGCCGCAAGGGGGTGCGCCCAAGCGTTGAAGGGCCGTTGCGTGTGTTGTATGCAGGGCGTTTGCTACCCGAAAAGGGGGTACAAAAGCTGATAGGGGCAGTGGAAGAGGCCGAACAAACCGGCTGTGCCTGTTTGCTTACACTGGCCGGAGATGGGCCACTGTATGCACAGCTAAAACAGCAAGAGTCGAAAACGATGCGTGTTTTGGGCAGCATCCCATTTTCGGAAGTGGTGCAGCAGATGGCAGACCATGATGTGTTTGTATTGCCCACCGATTGTACCGAAGGGTTTCCCACGAGTATTTTAGAAGCAGCAGCGATGGGTTGTTATTGTATCACAACGAACATGGGCGGCTCAAAGGAGTTGTTGAGTAGCCGTGAGTACGGTGTGATTTTGGAAGAAAACACTGTGGATAATTTGAAAAAAGAGTTGGTATGGGCAAATAACCATATACAACAGCGGCAAAAAATTGCAATTGCTGCACAGTTGCGCGTGGAAGAGCAATTTACATGGCAACAAACAGCACAAGTGGTGCTGGCTGCTTTTGGCCTGCAGGACGAAGAGGAGAACAGCCGCAGATCGGTGATGTGACAAAATGAGTTGTGACAAGAGCGGTTTAATGAAAGCAAAAATGGCATAGAGGATGTTGAAAATGCGACTTTTAGTTGTGATACCTGCGTACAATGAAGCTGAAAATTTAGAAAATGTGATAGAAGAACTTCACGCTACCTGCCCTTGGGTGGATTTTGTGGTTGTGGACGACGGAAGTGTGGATGAAACCGCAAAACTTTGTAAAGAAAAAGGATATCCATTGTTGCAACTGCCGGTAAACTTGGGGCTTTCGGATGCGGTGGGAACAGGCATGAAGTACGCCTGGCAACAAGGCTATGACGCAGCAATGCAGTTTGATGCAGATGGGCAGCATCGCCCGGAGTATATCGAGGCAATGGTAAAAAAGTGGAAAGAAGGCTATGATATCGTGTGTGGTAGCCGTTTTGTAAACCGACGCCGTCCACTTACGCCGCGGATGCTTGGCAGCCGCCTCATCAGTTTTGCTGTTTGGCTCACAACGAGTAGCAAAATGAGTGACCCAACAAGTGGGATGCGTTTGTACGACAAACGCATTGTTAAAGAATTTGCCACACAAATCAACCATGGCCCCGAGCCAGACACAGTTAGTTACCTTATAAAAAAGGGGGCGCGTGCAGCAGAAGTGCCTGTGGAAATGCGCTCTCGTGTGGCAGGGGAAAGCTATTTAGGGTCGATGAATTCTGTGCGATATATGTTGCGTATCGGTGTGTCAATTCTGTTGGTACAGCCATTTCGTGGTGGCCATTTGTCAAATGAGAGCGAGGGAGACAGCTAAATGGGGATAGAATGGGAATTGCGTCTGATGTTGGTGCTGGGTGCTTTGGGGACGCTATTGTACTTCTTGCATCAAATTCGAAAAAGCCGTTTGCAAATAGATTTTGCTATTTTTTGGAGCTTTTTTGCTACAGGGCTGCTTATACTTGGCATTTTTCCACAAATCGGCCTTTGGGCCTCGGCTCTTGTGGGTTTTGAATCTCCGGCAAACATGGTGTTTTTAATTGTTATATTTGTTTTGCTGCTTAAACTATTTACCAACACGGTGAAATTGTCGAGAATGAACCGGCAAATTGTGCACATGGCACAGCATATTGCGTTGATGGAAAAGAAAGATGAGGATCAAAAAAGCAAAACCCAAATAGAGAACAAAGACATACGTACAGAAGATGTATTGAAAACGGAAAAAAATACCGATCAACCTCAATAGGTTATACAAGAGATAACCGAAGATGCATTTTGCAGCGACGATAAA
>CAYJJT010000033.1:0-9149 GCA_964370575.1 uncultured Muribaculaceae bacterium
ATTTTAAAGGTGTTGATCATAAACAAATTCCTAGTGCACCAGTAGTGCCTGAAAATGATCCATCAGTATTATTTAATACTGCAGGTATGCAACCTTTAGTTCCATATCTAACTGGAGAAGTACATCCTTATGGTACTAGACTTTGTAATTATCAGAAATGTATTAGAACTAATGATTTAGATGTTATAGGTGACACATATCATCATACATTTTTTGAAATGTTAGGTAACTGGAGTTTAGGAGATTATTTTAAAGAAGATTCTATTAAATATAGTTATGAATTTTTAACTAAAATTTTGAATATCCCAGTAGAAAGACTAGCTGTTACTACTTTTGCTGGTAACGACATTATAGAAGAAGATACAGTATCTTATAATGTTTGGAAAAATTTAGGTATTAAAGAAGAAAGAATTGCTAAAACAATAGAAGATAATTTTTGGATAGCAGGAGAAACTGGACCTTGTGGACCTGATACTGAAATTTTTTATTTTAGAAGCAATGATGAAATTCCGAATGTTTTTGACCCTGAAGATGAAAGATGGGTTGAAATTTGGAATAATGTATTCATGGAATTTTATAAAAATGCCGATGGTAATGTAGAACCATTACCTAAGAAAAATGTTGATACTGGAATGGGTCTTGAGAGAATCACAGCAATTATGGAAGGCGTTAACGATAATTATATATCTAGTATATTTAAACATGTTATAGAAAAAATTGAATCTATTAGTGGTAAGAGTTATATTGGTAATGAAGTAAGTATGCGTATCATCGCAGATCATATTAGAACTGCAGTAATTATAAGTGCAGATAACGCATCTATTAAACCTTCAAATACAGATCAAGGATATATTCTTAGACGTTTAATTAGAAGAGCTATTAGACATGCTCGTAAATTAGAAATAGATATTAATAGTGATTTTGAACAAGATATAGCTAAAATGTATATAGAAGATTATAAAAAATATTATAATGAACTTGAAACTAATAAAGAAGTAGTTTTAGATGTATTGAAACAAGAGAAAATTAAATTCAATCGTACTATTGAAAAAGGGTTAAGAGAATTTGAAAAAGTTAGTAAAAATGTAGAAATGATTGATGCTGCTAGTGCATTTAGATTATATGATACTTTTGGTTTTCCAATCGAATTAACTGAAGAGTTAGCGAATGAACTTAATATGAAAGTTGATAGTGAAGGATTTAAACAAAAATTTATTGAACATCAAGAAAAATCTAGAGCTGGTAGTGCAAATAAATTTAAAGGTGGATTAGGTGGAGATAGTGTTATGCATACTAAGTATCATACAGCTACACATTTACTTAATGCAGCATTAAAACAAGTATTGGCACCTAGTGTTCATCAAAAAGGAAGTAATATTACTGATGAGAGAATGCGTTTCGATTTTGCTTGGAATGAGAAAGTGCAAAAAGATTTATTGAATGAAGTTGAAACATTAGTAAATGAATATATACAAGCGGATTTACCAGTTTCTTATACAGAAATGAGTAAAGAAGATGCAGTTAACAGTGGAGCAGAGTGTATGTTTATTGATCGTTATCCAGATATTGTAAAAGTATATACTATAGGAGATGTTTCAAGTGAATTATGTGGAGGACCACACGTTAATTCTACTAAAGAGTTAGGTACATTTAAAATAAAAAAAGAAGAAGCTAGTAGTGCTGGTGTTAGAAGAATAAAAGCAGTATTAATTGATTAATATAATTTGTAATTGATTATATATAAAATAAATGATACAATTAAAATATATTGTAAGGTAGGTGATCAGATTGCGTTATTTAGGATTAGATTTAGGAACAAAAACTCTAGGACTCGCAATATCTGACAAAACAGGTACTATTGCTACTTCATTTAAAACAATTAGATTTGAAGAACAAGACTATGATGTTTTGTATGAACAAATTAAAGAAATTGTTGATGAAGAGAAAGTAGTTGGTTTGGTACTTGGATTACCAAAGAATATGAATAATTCTCTTGGCTTTAGAGCAGAAGAGACAATTGTATTTCAAAAAAAATTAGAAGAATATTTAGGTATGGAAGTTATATTACAAGATGAAAGATTAACAACAGTTGCGGCACATAATTATATGTTAGCAGCAGATTTATCTCGTAAAAAGAGAAAGAAAAAAGTTGATAGTTTAGCAGCCAGTATAATATTACAAACATATTTAGATGCACAGAAGGGATGAATTTTATGATAAGTAATGAACAAATGACATTTAAAATTAAAGGTGAAAACGGTCAAGATATCGAATGTGAAGTATTATGTACTTTTGAAAGTGATGAAACTAAACAAGAATATATGATATATACAGATAATTCTGTAGATGCTGATGGTAATGTGAAAATATATGCATCAGTATATAAATCAGATGAAGAACCAATGACATTAAAACCAATTGAAACTGAGAAAGAATGGAAAATGGTTGAAACTATTTTAGAAGAAATTCAAGCTCAAGTAGAAGCTGAAGAAGCAGAGGAAAAAGACGAGCAATAAGCTCGCTTTTTAAAGCAGTAATGAAAAAGAAAAAAGTGTTAAATAAAAACAAACTGTTTATAAGAGCAATCTTTTTATTAGTAGGTATTATATTAATTGGTGTAAGTTTATTTGGTTTTCTATTATCACCTGTATCTAATAATAAAGATAATAAAGTAATTATAATAGAATCTGGAGATAGTTATTCTTCAATCGCATCTTTTTTAGAAGAAGAAAAATTAATTCGTTCTAGTTTTATTTATAAAGTATATATAAATTTATTTCCACCAACTGAAACTTTAAAGTTAGGTAGCCATAATTTAAATCAAAATATGAATGTTAGTGAAGTAATTGAAGAATTAGGAAAATCTCCTAGTACTGCAGAAGTTACAATCACTTTTAAAGAAGGATTAAATATTCGTAATATAGCTACAATAATTGAAGAAAAAACTGACCATACTAGTGATGAGTTCATTGCGTTAGTTAATGATGATGAATATTTAAGTGGATTAATAGAAAAATATTGGTTTTTAACTGATGAAATATTAAATGAAGAGATTTATTATGGATTAGAAGGATATTTATATCCTAATACTTATAATTTTAATGTTGATGCACCTTTAACTGTAATTGTTGAAACAATGCTTAATGAAATGGATAAACAATTAATACCATATAAAGTAGAATTAGAAAAAAGTGAGTATACTATTCATGAAATTATGACAATTGCTTCAATGAGTGAATTAGAAGCAATTAGTGAAGAAGATCGTGAAATGGTTGCTAGAGTATTTTATAATAGACTTGATAATAATATTAGTTTAGGTAGTGATGTAACAACTTATTATGCAGCCGGAATTGATGTTGGAGAACGTGATTTATATGTAAGTGAGCTTAATGAGGCAAACGCATATAACACAAGAAATGTTAATATGGCAGGTATCCTACCTGTTGGGCCTATTGCTAATCCTAGTATTATGTCAATTAAAACTGCGATTAATCCAGAAGCAGCAGATTATTTATTCTTTGTAGCTGATAAAAATAGAGATGTATATTTTACTACTACATTAGATGAACATAATCAAATAATTGCTGACTTGAAAGCACAAGGTTTATGGTTCATATTTTAATTAAAGAAATGGAAGAGTATGCTTCTATTAATAATGTACCTATTATGATGGAAGATGGAATTGAATTTTTAACTAATTACATTAAAGATAACAAAGTTAAAACTATTTTAGAAATAGGTTCAGCGATTGGATATTCGGCTATTAAAATGGCTTTAGTTAATAGTGATATTAGAGTTACTACAATAGAACGTGATATAGATAGATATAATGAAGCAGTTAAAAACATAAATAAAGCAAATTTAGCTGATAGTGTAGAAATTATATTAGGTGATGCATTAGAGACAAATATTACTTCTAAATATGATTTGATATTTATTGATGCAGCTAAAAGTCAATATATTAAATTTTTTAATAAGTACAGTGTAAACTTAAATGATAATGGAGTTATTGTAAGTGATAATTTAGATTTTCATGGATTAGTTGCAAATACTGATAAAAAAATAAATCGCAATACTAGACAGTTAGTTAGAAAAATAGGTGAATATATTACTTTTTTAAAAGAAAATAATGAATATAAAACTATTTTTTATGAGTGTGGAGATGGTATCGCAATTAGTAAAAAGAGCAATTAAGCTCTTTTTTTTATTATAAATTTTCTATTTTGCTTGACATGTACACAAATATAATATATATTAGGTTGCATGTGCGAAAAAATTAGGGGTGAAGTTTATGATTAAAAATATTAAAGTAAATATTACAAAAAAAACAAGCAAATTATTAACGATTTGTGGAGTTGTATTAATTTCAAATGGAGTTTTAACAAGTGAAAAAAGTGCTGTTGAAAACAGTGGTAAAATTTCTGATATAGTAGTAGCATTCGATGACGAGATGCAGGAATATTATGAAAGTGTTCCTAAATATGACATAGCAAATTTTAATGAATTAGCAACTTATTTTAATACTGATAGTGAAGCTATTAATCAAATATTATTAGAAAATGAAGATATTATTCTAAATAGTGAATCTAGTTATGAAGATTTTATTATGTTATTAGATAGTTCTTTTTATAATAAAGAGGCAGTGTTTTTATCAGCAACTAATAATAGTAGAATGAATCGAATAAATGAAGTTAAAACTACTGAAATAGGTACATTATATGAAAAATATGGAAATATGTATGGAATTGATCCAGAATTATTAATGGCTAAAGCTGCTCAAGAAAGTAATTTAACTCATGATTCTTTTAGAGCAGATGCTGCTTATGGAATTTCTCAAATAGAAAATACTTTATTTGGAAGTACTATTACTGCTTATAATTATGAAACTAACACATACGATACAGTTACTATTACAGAAGCAGGAGCTCGTGATTTAGAAACTAATATTATGTATGGAACAATGCGTCTACAAGGTACATTAACGCATTATAATAATAATGTCCCTTTAGCATTACAACACTATAATTTTGGGTATTCAATGACTGTAGTACTTAATCGCTTAGCTGAATCTGAGGGAGTTAGTGTAGAATCAATTATAAATGACCCTACTAATACTACTTGGTTAGCAGCAGTAGAAAATTATCATAATACTTATTTTGGGGATGGTAGAACTTACGGTGACGATAAGTATGCTGGTAAAATTATTGCAAATTTATCTGATAAATATATTACTCTTATGGACATTAATATTAAATCACCAATAATATTAAATGTTGAAACTGGTGAAAAATTAATTGTTGATGAAACTATTTTTCAAACTACACCTTTATATGATACAATAAATAATGAACTTAAAGGTTCTACTATTAAAAATTAAAGGAAGTGTATTATGAAAAAAATTGGTATCGTAAAAACGGTAAATGAAATAAATAATACTTTAAAATATTTGGACGGATATATATTAGGGATAAAAAACCTTAGTATAAATCTGCCTTTTTATTTTGGGTTAAAAGAATTAGAAAAAATAATTTATTTTTTAAATGAAAATAATAAAGATATATATATATCACTTAATAAAAATATGCATAATGAAGATTTGAGTTATTTGAAAGAAGTATTAATGTTTTTAGAAAAATTTAATATTAAAGCAATTATGTATTATGATGTTGCTTTGATTAATTTGAAGAGTGATAAGATTACTACTAAAGAATTAATTTGGAGTCAAGAACATTTAACTTGTAATTATGCTACTATAAACTTTTATAAACATTTAGGGGTAAATGGAACTTTATTATCAAACGAAATTACTTTAGAAGAAATAAAAACTATTAAAAATAATACAGATAGTAACTTATTTCTTCAATTATTTGGGCATATCCCTATGTTTGCCTCAAGAAGAAATTTAGTTAAAAATTATTTAGATACTTTTAATTTAAAAAACAGTGATAATTATAAAATTCATAAAGAAGGATATTATTATCCAATTATAAATCGCGATAATATTTGTGAAGTATATACTAGTAATATTATAAATGGATTAAGAGAAAGTATGTTATTAAAAGAAGCTTTAAATGGTGTAATTTTATCTTCAGCTTTTATAAAAGAAGAAGATTTTATTAATATATTAAAATTATATAGCGCTAATGAAATAGATAAATTGGATGAGTTTGTTTATAGTTCATACCCGAATACAGATAAAGGATTTTTATATAAAGAAACAATATATAAGGTGAAAAGAAAATGAAGAAAGTAGAATTATTAGCCCCTGCAGGGGATATGGAACGTTTAAAAGTTGCTTATAATTATGGTGCTGATGCTTGCTATATCGGAGGAAGTGAATTTTCACTTAGAGCAAATGCAAATAATTTCTCTCTCGAAGAAATCAAAGAGGCTGTAGATTATGCTCATAAGTTAAATAGAAAGTTATATGTAACTGTAAATATTGCACTACATAACGCAGAGGTAGCTGACTTAGATAATTATATTAGAGCATTATCAGAATGTGATGTTGATGCTGTAATTGTTAGCGATCCGGCAATTATTGATGTATGTAACAAGTATGGTGTAGAAGTTCATATCTCAACTCAGCAATCTACACTTAATTATGAGGCTATAAAACTACTGAAAAAATTAGGTGCTACAAGAGTAGTTTTAGCTCGTGAAGCAACTTGTGAAGATGCAATCAAAGTTAAAGAAAAAGTTGATATGGAATTAGAATGTTTTATTCATGGAGCAATGTGCGCCAGTTATAGTGGAAGATGTGTACTATCTAATTTTTTAACTGCAAGAGATGCTAATAGAGGTGGATGCAGTCAAATATGCCGCTGGGATTTTGACTTATTAGATAGTGACGATAATCATATAAAAGGGGATAAGCCATTTACTTTTTGTACAAAAGATTTATCAATGTTAAAAGTACTTGGTAGCATGCTAGAGGCTGGTATTGATAGTTTGAAAATAGAAGGTCGTATGCGTTCTATTTATTATATTGCTACAGTAGTTAGTGTATATAGAAAAGTAATTGATAATTATTATAAAACAGGTGTTTATACATTTTCTAAACAAGATGAATTAGTTTTAGATCGTGTTGCTAATAGAGAAAGCATACCACAGTTTTGGGACGGTAATTTCAGTAAAAATACTCAATATTATAATGGAAGAGTAGAAGTTTCTAATCAAGATTTCTTAGGTGTTATTATTGATATTGATAGTAATAATAATGCTACTATTGAACAACGAAATTATTTTAAACTTGGTGATAGTGTAGAAATATTTGGTACTAATAATAGTTTAATAAAATTTGAAATTAATAAAATAATTGATTTAGAGAATAATGTTCTTGAAGTGGTTAATCATCCTAAACAAATAGTGAAAATAAAACTACCAGAACATATGGAAATTGGTTCATTTATGAGAGCAAGTAGAGAATAAGTTAATATAATTTATTCTTTTTAAATACATAAAATTGTAATTAATACATATATTAAAGAAGTTAGTAAAATTAAATTGATTGACAAATGAATTTTTTTGTAGTATTATTTTGTAGACTTAGTAAAACGAGGTGAATATATGTCAAATGTAAAAGAAGTGTTTGTAACTAATGAAGGGTTACAAGAGTTAAAAAAAGAATTAGAATATTTAAAATTTGAAAAAAGACCACAAGTTATCGAAGCTCTTAAAGATGCGAAAGCATTAGGAGATTTAAGTGAAAACGCTGAATATGATGCGGCTAGAAACGAACAAGCAATTACTGAAGGAAGAATTACTGAGTTAGAAGTGTTAATTGAAAATGCTGTTATCGTTACTAAAAAAAGCACTGATACTGTTGGATTAGGTGTTGATGTTACAATTAAATATGAAGACGACGAAGATGAAGAAGTATACTCAATTGTGGGTAGTACTGAAGCAGATCCGTTTTTAAATAAAATATCAAACGAGTCACCAATTGCTATTGCTATTATGGGTAAAAAAATTGGAGAAGAAGCTGTTGTAGATTCACCAGCTGGTTCTTACAAAGTTAAAATTGTTAACATAGCTTAAAAGTTCTAATAATGAACTTTTTTAAGTAGTATACCTTGAATTATATTGATATTTATAATATAATTAACAAGGACGGAGGATTATTGAAAATGAATAATATTAAAGAATTAACTATTAAAATAGAAGGTCAAAAATGGACTGACGCTAACGAACAAGCTTTTGAAAACGTTAGTAAAAAAATTAAAATTGACGGTTTTCGTCAAGGTAAAGCACCAAAAGATGTAATCAAGAAAAAAATAAAAGAAGAATCTTTATTTTTAGATGCTGCTGATTTAGTGTTAGAAGATGCTTATAAAGAAGTAATGGAAGCAAACAAAGATTTAGAAATCGTTGCTCAACCAGAAATTGGTGTTAAAAATATTTCTAAAGATGGTGTAGAATTTACTATTACATTAACTTTAAAACCAGAAGTTAAAATTAAAAAATATAAAAAATTAGGTGTTAAAGCTGAAAGTACAGAAG
The DNA here is from genome assembly GCA_964370575.1 of uncultured Muribaculaceae bacterium. Classification (GTDB taxonomy): domain Bacteria; phylum Bacillota_I; class Bacilli_A; order RF39; family UBA660; genus MGBC107952. The sequence goes on from CAYJJT010000033.1 coordinate 8,503, forward strand.
TTACTAAAGAAGAAGTTGAAAAAACAATTAGCGAAATGCAAGCACGTTATGCAGAAACAAAAGATAAAACAGAAGGTGCTGTTGCTCTTGGAGATACTGCAGTGATTGATTTTGAAGGATTTAAAGAAAATATTCCTTTTGCTGGTGGTAAAGGTGAAAACTATGAACTTAAAATTGGAAGTAATACATTTATTCCTGGTTTTGAAGATCAAGTTATTGGTATGGAACTTAATACTGAAAAAGAAATTAATGTTTCTTTCCCTGAAGATTACCACAGTGAAGATTTAGCGGGTGCTCCAGTTGTATTTAAAGTTAAAGTAAATGCTATTAAAGAAACTGTTATTCCAGAATTAAACGAAGATTTCTATGCTGACTTAGGTATAGAAGGTGTTAATTCTCTTGAAACTTTAACTGCTGAAGTTGAAAAAATGATTAAAGATAAAAAAGAAATCGATAGTGATAATAAATTTATTGATGCATTAATTGATGCTGCTATAAAAGAAACTGAAGTAGAAATTCCTGAAGTAATGATTAATGAAGAAACTGATCGTATTGTTAAACAATATGAAGAAAATTTAAAAATGCAAGGTTTAACTTTAGACCAATTTTATAAATTTACAAATAGTGATGAAGCTGCACTTAAAGAA
>CAYJJT010000034.1:0-9146 GCA_964370575.1 uncultured Muribaculaceae bacterium
AACCTCTTCTTTTCATATCTACACCTCTAGTATTCTCTATATTAATAATATCAAATTTTAATGCTAGATACAATAAAAAGAATAGTATCCTATTCTTTTAATGTACAAGTGTCTCATGTATTAACTCTTCTTTATTGTCTAAATCTAACTGTTCTATACGATCTACTCGGCATTTTTCACTAAGTAATATTGAGTCAACTTTTTTAACAGCGTCACTTAATTTGTCATTAACAACTACATAATTATATTTTTTAAATTCATTTATTTCTTTATATGCAGTTTTAAATCGTTCTAAAACTTTATCTTCTGTTTCGGTTGCACGATCTATTAATCTTTGTTTTAAAATTTCCATTGTAGGGGGCATAATAAATATAAATATAGCGTCATCGGTTTCTTTACCTATATTAATTGCTCCTTGTATATCAATGTTTAGAATAACATCATAACCTAAATCTAATTTTTCTATAATAGTTCTTTTTAAAGTACCGTAATAATGTCCACTATGCACTACCGCATATTCTAGAAAATCTCCAGCATTTATTTTATCTTCAAATGCTTCTTTAGAAACAAAATAATAATTTATCCCTTCAACTTCTCCAACTCTTGGCTCTCTTGTTGTAGTACTTATTGACATCCATACTTTTTCATTATTATTTACTATTTCGTTACAAATTGTATCTTTTCCTACTCCACTAGGTCCGCTCACTACAATTAATGAACCTTTTTTATTATGTCTAACTATTGTCATTATATCTCCTATTTTACAGTAATAATTTCCGTTACTTCACTTTCAACTTTATATTCAATGTTTAATTTATCATCACTTTTAATATAAGGCAATATATTTTCGTTTACTTTTATTGAAACTTTGTATTTTTTATTATCTAAATCTTCTACAAAATAATACGTATTTCCATCTATTATAACTTCATTAATACTTTTTATTGTTATTTCTTTTGCTTTTAAACTTTCTTCTGAATCACTAACTATACTATTTAAATAATTTTCACTTGCTGCTTCTATTCCTTTAGATGCATCAGTTACCACTACTTTTTGATAATCTTTGACATCTACAAATGCATACATTTTTACTAAACCAGCATTATCTTTAAGCGATATTAAATATGTAGGGTTATTATCTAAATTAATTAGTAAAGGAAATGTAGCACTATAATTTTTTTCTTGAACTTGACCTTCTGCACTGTCCATTGCACTATATTCCTCAGCTCCTGGTATTTTATAGTAAGCAGTTTCCTTTGTTCTTAAATTTACCAATACAAAACCCAAATTAGCTTCATCTTTAGCAACACTAGTAATACCTGTATATAAATATATATCATTATTAATACTTAAATAATTATAACCACTAGTAGTCACAACTACTCCTTTTTGTCCAAATATAGAGTTGATATAACCTTCTTGATATGTTCCCCAATTATCTAATTGCTCTATTATTAAGTTTGATGGATATACATGATCAACCCATTTTGGAACTTCATTTAAATTATATTTTTTAGTTTCTCCACTTACTGGATCTACTATTATTACTCCACTTATTTCTTCTAAATTATCAACACCTGTATATTTTATAGTAGGTATTACCCAAAATGGTTTACCAGCATCATCTATTTCAAAATTAGCTGCTGCCGTAATCTCTGTTGGATAATTTAATCTAACATGTCTATCTAAATCATAATTCAAATATGCTGATGGCATATATTTCATTCCTTCTCCTAATTTAACTAGTTCTGACTCGCCGGTAGTTGAAGATACTTTTATGTAAGCTTTGATTCCTTCTTTACTATTTGATAAGTATTTTATAAAACCATCATATTCCAAAGGTGTAACCCTAACTATTTCTTCATTATAAGTTATTTGAGTATATAAGTCTGATACATAATATTGTGAAACATATTCTGGAAATTCTCCCATTACTCGATCACCTAATTTAGTAGTTGAAGCTTTATCTAATAATGGTATTTCATTAAAGTTAACTTCTGATATTTCTTTACTAAATTCAGCATCTTCATTCACGTCTATTCTATTAGCATAAGTATTAGCATTAAATAATGGTGAAAAAACTAAATTGATAATTGTTATTATAATTAAAATTATTGGTACAATTGCAATTATTTTCCCATATTTTTTTATTAATTTGTTATCTAAGATAAAATTAGCTGAATAATATTTTTTAATATTATCTATTAATTCAATTAAACCAGTCAATAAGAATATAATAAATATTGTTATTATAAATCCATAAAAACTCATACTAGTTAAATTAATTACTGGCAATGTAAAATAGTAGATTAATGCAGTTAGGAATAATGTTATTAAAACTCTAATTAACAGCATCTTATTTAGTTTCATATTAAGTACTCACTTTCTCTTCTGATTTTTCTTTTTCTATCAAACCATGTTTATCTAGTACATTGTATATGCACGAGTAACTTCTAGTATTATAAAATTTAACAAATCTTCTAATACTAACTGTAGATTTTTTATATAAGTTAACAATTTTTTCTTCTTCTTCTAACGAAATAGCTTTCTTACTTTTTTTATTTTTATTACCATGTGTTAGTTTAATACTTCCATCTAATAATTCTTTTTTTAACTTTAAAATATATTTAGGATGATAATCAGTAACATATGCGATTTCTTTATATGTCATCATATTTTTACCAATTACTTTATCTTTGATCAATTTTACAGCTATAATTTTTTTGTTTTCCATAAATTATCACCTACAATATTATATCATAAAGGTAATATATTTGAAAAGTAATAAAAAAGATTATAGTTAAACTATAATCTATTTATTTGCGATAGAATTCATATAATTTGTAACTTGAGTTGCCCAAGTTGTACTTGCTGCATATTTTGGACCTATTGTATAAACAGTTGTTAGACCATAATCATAATAATTTCTTTTTAAATTATCTAAGTATGAAATTATACCACTTTCTAATGTAGAAAATACTGCATAGCTTCCTCCATTACAACCTCCAGCACCTTTCATTCCACCAACATTGTTACAATTAATAACTAATGACGAACATGTTCCGTTACATCCTGTTTCATGTAATACAATACCTAACGCTAAATAAGGATCTATGCCTCTACTAATACTTTCTTCAGCAAAGATATGACCTGTATTTGCCAAATGACCATGTAATGATTTATTTAATTGATCTGTTAACTCTTGCATAGTTAAACCGTTATATACTATTGGTGATGCTGTTACTTCTGCTACATTTGCAGCTGATGTATGTAATGCTACCATATCATATTCAACAGTAATTCCTTCTTGTATTTCTTCTATTTCGTTTGCTTCTGTTTTTATTTTTTCATTGCTATCAAACTTAACATTTGATTCTAAATTTATTCCTGTAATCATAAGCCCTACTACCAATATAGATAGTATTATAATGCTTTTGGACTTGGTTTTCATCTATATAACACCTCTTCTTGTTTTTTGATAAACCTCACTAATAATATCATAAATATATTATTGTTGCAAACTCCAATTATTACCATTCTAAATAATTTACTTTAAATTTTAGTTCATTATTTTCTTTTTCATTGTCATAATAAGGAATAATTTCCACTTTTTTTCCATATTCATTAACTAGAGTAAATTTATAAGTAAAATAATCTTTTGTAATATTAACTCTAACTATAATATCAATATTTTTTTCTATATTTTCTATTTGAAATAGTGGCTCAATATCAAGATATTCACCATCTAATATTTCAGTTTTATTTATAAAAAATTCTTTTAAGTTTGTATTTATAGTGATAACAAAATATTGCTCAACAGCATCTATCTCATGATATATATCTGTTTCATTTTTTATATATTCATCACTTAGATTAATATTAAAAAAATCTTTTTTGTTATAATTATTTAAAATATATTCTATTTCATCATTTATTATTTTAATTGTAAATTTATTTTCAGAATAATATATATTACCATCCTTTTTCATTTCTATTACTTCTTCACTAATATTATATTCAATTATACCATCATCAGTAGTAACTAATATATTATTTTCATATTCTTCGTTTATTTTTATTTTAGTATAATTTAATTTATTTAAATTATCTACTAATTTTATATAATCGTTTTCATTAATATTTATATCGTTTATTTTTATATTATTAATATCATCTTCTATCTTAATATTGCAAGCAGTCATTAATATTACTAAAAAAAACAAAATTATTTTTTTCATATATCACCTCTACTCTATTATGTTAAGATAAAAGAAAAAAATACTTTTACTTAGTATTTTTATTCATTTTTTCTAAATAGTAGTTTCTCAGTTCTTTAAATCTTTGATAATGTACTATTTCTCTTTGTCTTAAAAAAGATAATGGTTTTAATATTTCTTCATTATTTGTTAACTCCATTAAATGTTCATATGTATCTTTTGCACGTTGTTCACTTGCCATATTAGATTCTAAATTACTAATCGGATTTCCACTAAGCGCTATATAAGAACATGTGAATGGATTCCCTGTACTATCAGTTGGAAAAACATCGCGTCCAAATTGTGAAAAGTGTCCATCTAATCCAGCTTCTTTTAATTCTTCTACTGTAGCATCTTTTAGTAACTGATATATCATAGTTGATATTATTTCAACATGCGCTAACTCTTCTGTCCCTATATCTGTTAATAAGGCTTTTCCTTTGTCATCTAACATTGTATATCTAGCAGTTAAATACTGTATAGCTGCCGCTAATTCCCCAAATGGACCACCCAGTTGTGTTACTATATTTTTAGCCATTTTTATATCTTTTGTTTTAATATTGACTGGATATTCTAATTTTTTTTGATAAACCCACATAATTACCTCCTAATTTTCCCATGGCCATGACTCAATCCAATTCCATGGATAATTTGTATTCTCATAACTATATAAAGTTATAGGACCATAGTTCCTTTCACATTCATCTAAAACTCTCTTATATTCACTTAAATATTTGCTATATAATTCTATAGTATTTCTATCTTCTGGATGTAAATCTAAATAAAGTGATAAATCTATTAGTGCAAATTCATACATATATAAATAAGCAAACATTTCTTCTTTACTGTTATTAACAGTTATATCTATATTTTTATCATTTTTATAACCATCGTATAATCCATTAAACATATTACCTCTTATAAAACCTTCATAAGCTGTATATAAGCCACTTTTATCTACTACTGGTGTATAATCAGGTAGATTGTAATTTATATTCATATTAGCCCCCTCAAAACTATATTATGTATATATACCCATCTTGTATAGGCTAGTATATTGATTATAAAAAAACACTTGCATTTTATAATAAAATTTGTTATACTTGGTAAGTACGTGGCGGTATTGGTGAAGCGGTTAACACGGCTGACTGTGACTCAGTTACTCACGGGTTCAAATCCCGTATGTCGCCCCATTGAAAAAATAAAAGTTGATAGATTAATTTCTATCAACTTTTTTCTATTACAATGTTAGACACTGTTGAAAAAATCGATTTAAATTTATACCAAATAAATCGAATAGGATATATAATTGTAAAAGCATTAATCGTTCATCTATTATAATATCTAATATACGATTTAATTAAATACTAGAACTATAATTTGCTTAAAGGAAGTTAGCAACTTATACTAAAACCATTCATTAAAAAAAGAGTATATTATCGATCATATACTCCGAATATCATTCTTTTAACTGCTGTATATAAGTACTGTATTTTATACCATGTACCATAATCTACATTACCAGTTTGAAATAGATTAAAGGTTTTTTGAAAGAAACTTATAGTTTCAGCTGTTTGTTGATCATATACTCCATTAGGATTTTCTATTAGTGGAATACCTGGATAATTACCTCTTATCGTATTTAATTGATTTTGCATTATTCTAACCTCTTCACCACAATCTCCAAATTTCAAATTGAATCCTGGAAAAGATACAGGTAATCCTTCTACTTCTTTAGCTTCTTCAATTTCAATAGAATCCCCGTAATAGTATTTTAATATTTCGATTGCCGTCTTTCCTTCTTCAGCTAGACTAGCACTACCCCATTGCCATAGCCATCCATCATTTTGAGTTGTTTCTCCATCACAATATTGAGCAAGCATAGGTTCTTCTTTACCTATTCTACTAATATAATTAGTAAAAATTTCATCCACTACATTTGAAATGCTATCAAAGATAGTGCGATCATGTGTATATTTTTGATCATAAGCTGTTACTGAAGTAATAGTAAAACTATACCCTTTTGATGGATACCATTCTGTGTATACTCTGTTTAAAGTAAAAGATATTATTGCTAAAATATTTGCTTTTAAAGCTTCATATGGCCAACTAGAATATATTTCTCCACTCGCAACATTTTTAATATAGTCTACAAATGGTACTGTATAAATTGGGGCTGAGTATGAATCAGGCGATCCATCTATAACTTTAATATATTCTGGAATTATTACTTCTCGTAAAGTTATCGGAACTACTACATCTTCACTTTCAATATATTTAGGGATATAATTCCCTTTTAAAACTATATCCGGAATTATTACTTCTTCTATTTGCTCATTAGTTTGATCTAATGGTCTTAATGTAACTGGTTGCGTAGAAATAATATTAGGAAATATTTCTACTCCTCTTACTATTTTAGTAGTCATTCCTGGGAAAGATACTTCAATATCATATTTACTATATGGTTCTATTTCACTATCATATACAATAGATCCTTCTATAGATGGTGCAAATAGTGTTATAGGTTCTATCTTACCATTAATGTCTGTTTCATATGTACTATTTGTATCTAAAACTTTCACTGTTGCTCCTTTTAACGGTTGAGTAATGTTGTCAGCAAAAACATCTACTATTAAATAACCTTGGTTCATTTTATCATCTCCTAAATTATTATATGTAACTAAAATATATAGGCAACCAAATTAATTCTTTTAATATAATATTATATAAAGGAGGATATATGAATACTGATATAATTTTAAAAGAAGGAGATACTGGTCCTGAAGTTACTTATATTCAACAGATGCTTAGGATAACTAATTATTACCCGATTAGTATTACTGGAGTTTATGGCCCTGATACAACTGGTTTTGTACTTAATTTTCAAAAAGATAATAATTTAGTAGAAGACGGAATGATAGATAATGATGATATAGTTGTATTAAATAAGCTTACTGAACCAGATAAAATAAATTTTAATGTTTTATCGAAGCCTACTATAAGACAAGGTGATAGTGGTATTTATGTTACTGAATTACAAACTAAATTAAAAGAATTAGGTTATTATAGTGGTATTATTAGTGGAAATTTTGATTTGACTACATATGAAGCTGTTAAAGCGTATCAATTTGTTAATAAATTATCTCCGGATGGTATAGTTGGAACTAATACATGGAGTTCATTAGAAACTTTATATCAACCACTTGCTGTATGTGGAGAAGAAGATATACCTGGTGTAGATGATATCACTTATACTGTCGTTAGTGGAGATACTTTATATGGAATAAGTAGAAAATTCGGTGTTAGTGTTGATGAAATTAAAAGTTTAAATAACTTAACTAGTGATTCATTAAGTATTGGACAAATATTAATAATTAAAAAAGGAACTGATGATGACAGCACTACAGTCGATACTATTTATACAGTTGTTAGTGGAGATACTTTATATAGTATAAGTAGAAAGTTTGGAGTTAGTGTTGATGAATTGAAACAATTAAATAATTTAAATAGTGACATTTTAACTATTGGTCAAAAATTAATTATTAAAAAAGGAACTGATGATGATAATGAAGACGGTATTAATTATATAGATTATATTGTTAAAGCCGGAGATACTTTATATAGTATTGCTAGGCAATATGAAATAAGTGTTAATGAACTTAAAGATATAAATAACTTAATTAGTGATATATTAACTATTAATCAAGTTATAAAAGTTCCAAGCAATAATATTACACCTGAAACTAATATTACCTACATTGTTAAAGCAGGTGATACTTTATATAGTATTGCTAGACAATATCAAATAAGTGTTGCTGATTTAATGGATAAAAATAATTTAACTACTACTATTTTGAGTATTGGTCAAATATTAAAGATATAGAAAAAAACATCCTAGGATGTTTTTAGTTTTCTTCGTTACGTCTAGCGTTTTTTTTGTTACGACATGGTTTACATCTAACTGGTTGATTAGTTAATCCTCTTTCAGCAAAGAATTTTTGTTCTCCTGCTGTCCATACAAATTCATTTTCACAATCTTTACATACGATTGTTTTATCGTCTTCGCTTGGTTCAGTAGAATTTCTGTTTGAACGGCAATCTTTACATCTAACTGGTTGATTAGTTAATCCTCTTTCAGCAAAAAATTGTTGTTCTCCTGCTGTCCATACGAATTCATTTCCACAATCTTTACATACGATTGTTTTGTCTTCGAACATTTCTGTGTTTTCCATATTTTCCTCCTCTATATGATTGATTTATTGGTTATTGCTATTGGCCCGATAATAAAGGAGTCATTATTAATAATACATAAATCTAATATAACCATATCATACTTGCGTAAATTATACAAGTTATTTTAAATAAACATTCATATTAGTACACTAACTATGTACTAAAAAAGATGAATTTAGTATTCATCTTTATTTTTTTATTTAGTTTTCTTTTTTCTTTCGTTTGTATTTAATATTTTTTTACGAATTCTAAAGTTTTCTGGAGTAACCTCTACTAACTCATCACTATTAATGTAATCTAAACATGCTTCTAGTGTTAATTGACGAGCTTTTTTAAGAGCAACTGTGTGATCATTACCACTTGCTCTTGTATTAGTAAGTTTTTTTCCTCTTACAACATTTACTGCTAAATCATTGTCTTGAGAATGTTCTCCTACTACCATACCTTCATAAACTTCTACACCTGGTTCTATAAACATAACACCACGGTCCTCAAGTCCTCCTAAAGCATAAGCAGTAGCTTTTCCGTTTTCCATAGATACTAATACACCTAATTTTCTCTCACCAACCATTTTAGCAACCATTTTACGGTATTCTTTATAAGTATGGTTCATCATACCATAACCTTTAGTCATAGTCATAAATTCAGTTGTAAATC
>CAYJJT010000035.1:0-9130 GCA_964370575.1 uncultured Muribaculaceae bacterium
TTAAAATATATTTACGATATTCTTCACCATAAAATTCTATAAAGCATTCAAATATATCATCTTTATATTTACTAAAGTTATTTTCAATATTAAATAAATTAGCTAATTCAAACTTTTTCATAATATAACATCCCTTTTATTAGGTCTTATACTAACAAAATGATTATTAAATGTCAATTAAAAAGATAAAGCCTAACTTTATCTTCTATGAGTTAACTAAAATGTTTGAACTATTATATATAGTTGCGGTATATACATTATAATTACCTTCTACTAATTCATGAGTTATTGGAAGTTCTAAGATTAATAAAGAATCTGATTTTTCTGGTTCAATTCCTTCATAAGTTTCACTTACGATTGTTAGATTACCAACAATACTTCCAGATATTAATTCAGTTTTGTATTCTCCTACTTGAAAGATATTTGTTGTTTTATCTACTGATATAGTAACTTGTGACCCATCAGTATATGTTAAGTTATAACAATTGATAATACCTTCACATCTATTTATTGTAGTAAGTTCATCATTGTAAATAGCATCTACTACTTTATCATTTATTAGTGATTGTTTTATTAATAACTCTGTTTTAATACCATCATTAATATAAATATTTCTTACATCTAAAATTATATTAAATAATAATATAACAACTATTAGTGTTACTGAAAATGATACGATTAATTCAACTACTGTAAAACCCTTATTATCCATATTGCACCTACTATTCTTATATTTTTATTATAACAAGAAAAATAGTCTATAACAAGACTATTTAACATTACCAAATTTATTAAATGGATATATTATAAAAGAAGCTGTTCCTTCAATATCTTTTTCATTAATTAACCCAATTGTTCTACTATCACTAGAATTATTTCTATTATCTCCTACTACAAAGTAATATCCTTCAGGTACTTTAGAATATCCAATGTCTGATAGTGAGAAATCACTAGTTTCAGTTCTTAAGAAATTTTCTTCAACTCTTTGATCATTAATATATAATTCATTATTAACATATTCTATAGTATCGCCAGGCGTTCCTATAATTCTTTTTATAATATCAGTACTACTATTTTCAGTATTTATAACAACAATTTCAAAACGATCAAAATCATTATCTAATTTATTTAACAGCATCACATCTCCATTATATAAAGTATTTTCCATACTACTTCCATCTACTCTAATAGGCGTGACAATGAATGCTCTAATTAGCAATACAATAATTATTACTAATACATATGGATATAATTCTTTTAAAAATTTCATAATTTACCCTCTTTATGAAAAAATAAGACATACGTCTTATTAGTTTCTTTCTTTAATCTTAACTTGTTTAATAGATTTTCTAACATATCCAAGTTTAGCTTGACGCACTTTACCTTTACGTTCAACAGTAACGTACTCGATTAATGGAGTGTTCATTGGGAAAGTTCTCTCAACTCCTACACCACCAGAAATTTTACGAACAATAAATGTTCTTCCAATTCCACGACCTTGGATAGCCATAACTAAACCTTTAAACTCTTGTGTTCTAGTTTTACTACCTTCAACAACTTTAACACCAACTACAACAGTATCCCCAACTTGGAATGCTGGTAAGTCAGTTCTAATTTGATTTTTAGTAATTTGATCTAAAATATTCATAGTTATCGCTCCTTTTTTCTAAACTTTAATCATATCTAATAGACATCGGATTAAGTACAAAATAAATTATAACACAATATAGTTATTTTAGCAATATATTTATCTAGTTTTTGATTTTTCTATTTCTGATAATTTTAAAGTGATTGTATTTTCTAAATTTATATTTTTACCTCTAAATTTTTCTTTCAATATTTCCAATCTACCAAGTAATTTTAAAATATATTCTTCATCTAAATATTTTGAATATTCTTTAATAAGTAAAAGTCTTAAAAGTTCAATTTCCTCAATTGCTTCTAACACTAACACATCATCTTCGCTACCACTTAATTTAATTATATTTAATAATACTGAGATAACTACATAACTCTTTTTTATAATAGTTTTTATATTATCACTACTACTTAATACATTAACCATTTCATCTAAATTGTCATATATATCATCACTTATATGAATTATAACACGATTTAATTTATTTTCTTTAATAATATTATCTATCTCTTTTATAGCAACATTAATATCAACTAAATATAATTTAATATCTTTCTTACTCTTTATTTCTAATATTAAATCACTTATTACTACTAAATTGGTAACAAGTTTATCTTTAATTGAAAAATTATTATAACTTTCTACATCTTTTGCGATTAGCACTAATTTCTTTAAATAAGTATTAAACTTAGTTTTAATTTTATTTCTAAGTAAAATACTATTAATTGAATTATTAATAAATAGTAGTGGTGTTTTATTATTTTCATTATTAAAAAGATTAATTAACTGTTCATAGTCACTAACTATATCTATTTTTTTATTAGTATCTTTTACAAGTTTATAATAATTTTTCTTCATAATATTACTCCTAATCTAATAAATCTGGACGTCTTTGTTTAGTTCTCTTAATCTTTTCATCCATACGATATTTTTCAATATTAGCATGATGTCCAGATAACAGTATTTCTGGTACTTCCATTCCCCTAAAATTAGCAGGTCTAGTATAAGTTGGGTAATCAAGCAAGTTATTTGTGAAAGAATCTTCTATATGAGAATCTTCTTTAATAACTCCATTAAGTAATCGCACTACACTATCAACAACTACCATACTAGCAAGTTCTCCACCAGTAAGAACATAATCTCCTATTGATAATTCTATATCAGCTAAAGTTCTAATACGTTCATCAAAACCTTCATAATGACCACATATAATTATTATATGTTTAAACTTAGTCATTTTGATTGCTTCACTTTGTGAATGCTTAATACCTTGAGGTGTCATTAAAATTACTTTACTATCACTCGTTTTTATTGCGTCTATACAATCAAATATTGGCTGTGGAGTTAAAACCATTCCACTACCTCCACCAAATGGATAATCATCTACTTTTTTATGTTTATCAAGTGAATAGTCTCTAAAATTAATTATATTAATTTCGACATGATTATTTTTAATTGCTTTTCCTATTATTGATTCAGTTAAAAAACCATCAAACATAGTTGGAAATAAACTTAAAATATCAATTTTCATTTATTAATCCCTCTATATCTATAACAGTAATAGTATTAGTATCTAAATTAACTTCATCAACAAACGCATCAACATCTGGTATTAAACATTTTTTACTACCTTCAACACATATAATATCATGAGCTTTACTTTTTAAAACATTGTTAACAATTCCTATTACTTCACCATTAAATACAACGTCCATTCCAATTAATTCATCTGTAAAGTATCCATCTACATCAATACTTGAAGCATCAATATATACTTTTTCACTTTTATATATTAATACATCATTAATATTAGTTATACCTTTAAATGTAACCATATTAAAACCTTTATGTACTCTATGACTAGTTACTTCCAATTCTTCTTTTTTATTTCCAACATAAAATTTATTTCCAACTTTAAATACTTCTTCTTTAAATTTTATATCACTTAATATTCTTACTTCACCTTTAATACCATGTGTATTAACGATATCTCCTATATATTTAAATTCCATAATTACTTCCTATCTAATTCATACATTATTATACTTGTAGCAACTGCAACATTAAGTGATTCACATTCTTCGAACATATCTACATATATATAATCATCACACATATTAAGAATATTATTACGCACGCCACTACCTTCATTTCCCATAATTAAAGCTAACTTATTATTATTACTATATTTTTTAATACTAATTCCACCATCAACTTTAGTTCCAAGTATTTGATAATTATTAACTTTTAAATTATTAATACTATTTTCTAAATCACTATAAATAAAATTTATTTTAAAAATCATCCCCTGAGTTGCTCTTAAAACTTTTGAATTATATATATCTACACAACCATTACTTAAAATAATATTTTTAATATTAAATGCAACTGCACTTCGTATTATTGTTCCTAAGTTACCTGGGTCTTGAATATTATCCAATATTAATACATTACTATCATATTGAATATTCTCTTCTATCAAATTGCATACTCCCATTACTTTAGGAAAGCTTTCCATTTCACTAATATATTTAAGCACATTATTACTCATTACACTAGTTTTAATATCTAATTTAAAATCGACTTCTTCACTAACTATTAACTCTTTTAATATACCTTGTTTATAAGCTTCTGTTACTAAGTGTTCACCTTCTATTAAAAAAGTATTAGTACTTTTACGAAATTTTTTAGTATTTAATTTTTTTAAATCTTTAATTTTTTTATTTTCTAAAGAAGTATAAACCATAGTATCACCTCAAAATTATTTTATCACATATAAGTATAAAAAAATAGTAGAACTCTACTATTTTTCATAATCACATTCACTACATTTAGTGATTTTTTTATTTGTCACAACTAATGCTTTACCACAACTAGGACATGATTCACCAGTTGGTTTATCCCAAAATGCTGTTTTACATTTTGGATAGTTATCGCATCCATAAAATATTTTACCTCGTCGTGTCTTTTTCTCAACGATATTTCCTTCATCACAATTTGGACATTTAGCAACTATACTTTCTTCTTTTGGTTCATTTTTTATATATTTACAAGTAGGAAAATTACCACAAGCAACAAACTCACCATAACGACCTTTTCTTATAACCAAGTCACTTCCACAATTTGGACAAGCTTCTCCAGTTTTTTCTGCTTCTTTTTTTTCTAATTTATCAAAAGCATCTTTTAAAGCAGGTTCAAATTCATTATAGAAGTCACGTAGAGTATCAGTAAAAATTATACTACCTAGTGCAATTTCATCTAAATCTTTTTCCATATTTGCAGTATATTCTACATTAATAATATGATTAAAGCATTCTTGAAGTTTATCAGTTACTTCTATTCCAATATCTGACGGATCAAATCTCTTTTCAACTACATTAACATATCCACGGGCTTTAATATTATCGATTATTGTCGCATAAGTACTAGGACGTCCTATTCCTAATTCTTCAAGAGCTTTAATTAGACTAGCTTCATTATATTTAGCCGGTGGTTTAGTAAAGTGTTGTTCACTAACTATTTCATTAGAAACAATTACATTACTTTTATAAGTATCTAGTGGAGGTAGTGTTTTATCTTTTGTAGATTCATAATCTCCATACACTTTTAAGTAACCATCAAATACTATAATTTGACCAGTTGTTTTAAAACTATAATCATTATTATTCAATATAACTGTAGTATTTAATGTTTTAGCTTCTTTCATTAAACTAGCTAATGCACGCATATAAATTAAACGATATAATTTATACTCATCATCAGTTAAATATTTTTTTATTTTTATAGGTTCACGCATAATACTACTTGGTCTAATACCTTCATGGGCATCTTGAGTATTATCTTTTTTCTTAGCCGTACGGGCAAATCCTATATATTCTTTACCATAGTTATTTTCTATAAATTTAAAAGTACTACCAATAAAGTCATCACTAAGACGAGTTGAATCAGTACGCATATAAGTAATAAGTCCAACTGTTTCATCATCTAATGCGATTCCTTCATATAACTTTTGAGCCACACTCATAGTCTTTTTCGCATTAAAACCTAATTTAGAACTAGCTTCTTGTTGTAAAGTACTCGTAATAAATGGTAATTTAGCTTTTTTTGCTTTATTTTTCTTATCTACACTTTCAATAGTAAATGTATTAGATAATTTGTCTAATATATTATTAGCTTCATTTTCAGTTTTAATTTCTATATCTTTATTTTTATATTTAAATAAATCAGCTTCAAACTCATTAAAGAAAGCTTTTATAGTATAATATTCTTCAATATTAAAAGCTTCTATTTCACGCATACGATCTACTATTAATTTTAAAGCAACACTTTGTACTCTACCAGCGCTACTACCATCAGTTTTAGATTGTACTAATTTAGATAATCTAAATCCAATTATACGATCCAATATTCTTCTTGTTTCTTGAGAATTAACTAAATTAATATCAATTTTTCTAGCATGACCAAAAGATTCTGTTACAGCTTTTTTAGTTATTTCATTAAAAACAATACGACTATAGTTTTCTTCATTTAGTTTTAATGCATCATATAAATGCCAACTTATTGCCTCACCTTCACGATCGGGATCGGTAGCCAGATAAACATAATCACTATTTTTAACTTCTCGTTTTAATTCATCAATAACTTTTTTCTTACCTTTAATAGTACTATAAGTTGGTTCAAAGTTATTATCAACATCTACTCCAAGACCAAATTTACCTTTAGTAGATAAATCTCTAATATGACCTTTACTAGATAATACTTTATAATCAGTACCTAAATATTTTTCTATTGTTTTACTTTTACTAGGTGACTCCACTATAATTAAATTTTTAGCCATAATCCACTTCCTTTTACTAGAGTATTTATACACTATAATTTTTCTATTGTCAAATACCTTTATTAATTATATACGATTTATTTCTATCTAATTCCTTTTAATATTTATAAATTATTTTAATTTAAAAATCTATATCTCCTCTTAAATAAGGATTGTTGTTCTTTTCAAATCTTAAAGTTGAACTATCTTCATGTCCTGGATATATTAATAAATTTTCATCTAAATTACTATTAACTAACTCATTTATACTCTTAATCATATCTTTATTATTACCACCAATATCAGTTCTACCTACACACATTTTAAATAAAAAATCTCCTGTAAACATTGCATCTAATTCATTAAATATAAATGAGATTGAATCACTAGTATGTCCTGGGTTATATCGTACTGTGAATTCAAATTCATCTATACTATTTAACCCTTCACTTAAATTATGTTTATCATATACATCTACATTATAATATTCTTTTATTTGTTCTAATGCTCCAATATGATCACTATGACTATGAGTAATTAATACCCCAACTACTTTTTTATCTTCTATTTTATTTATAATTTTTTTATGATCGCTACCTGGATCAATTATTAAAACTTTATTATTTTTACTTATAATATAACAGTTGGTTTCTAAATAACCTACTTTTACAATATCTAATTTCATTTTATTCCTCCAATAATTTTTTAACAGGTCCATAAGTTTTACGGTACCCTTCTATTAAACCATAATCATTTAACGCTTCTAAATGTTTTTTAGTTGGATAACCATTATGATTTTTAAATCCATACATTGGATATTTCTTATCTATTTCTTTCATATAATTATCACGTTCAACTTTAGCAATTACACTAGCTGCAGCAATTGTGATACTTTTACTATCACCTTTTATAATTGCAGTAGATTCTATTTTATTTTCAAGAGGCATCGCATCACTTAATATATAATCAATATTTATCTCATTACTTGCTTCTTCTATAGCCATATTCATAGCAAGTTTACTAGCTTGATAAATATTTATTTCATCTATTTTATTATGATCTAAAAATATTGTTTTTACTACTAAAGCATTATCCATTATATACTCATAATATATATTACGTTTTTTTTCACTTATCTTTTTAGAATCATTTAGGCCTTCTAATATAAAGTCATGAGGTAAGACTACACAAGTAGCAACTACTGGTCCAAACAGTGGTCCTCTACCTACTTCATCTACTCCAGCAACATTATCTATTCCCTTATTCCATAACTCTTTTTCATATTTATATAAATCTTCCATAAAACCCTCTTCTATTAAGTAAGTATATCATATAAGTAAAAAAATAAGAAAAATTAATTTCTTATTTTACTACTATATTAACTAGTTTAGAAGGAATAGTAATTACTTTAACTATTTCTTTATTTGCTATATGCGCTTTAACATTATCTATAGACATCGCTAAAGACTCCATCTCCTCTTTAGTAGTAGATGTACTAACAGTTATTTTTCCTCTTAATTTACCATTAACCTGTACTACCATTTCAAACTCATTTTCAACTGTTTTAGCTTCATCATAATCTGGCCAGCTAGCATGTGCTAAAGGTGTACTACCAAATACTACTTCATTTAATTCTTCAGTAATATGAGGTACTACAGGATTTAATAATTTAAGTAGTGCTAATGCATAATTAGTTGGAAATACATTTTCTTTGTATACAGCATTTACAAATACCATAATAGAACTTATTGCTGTATTAAAATTAAGTGTTTCATAATCATTAGTTACTTTTTTTACAGTTTGATTATATATTTTATCTAAATTTTTATTTTCAATATCTTTTATTTTGTCTTCTTCTGTATATAATCTAACTATTCTATCTAAAAATTTACGAGCTGCAATTACTCCTTCATGACTCCATGACATATCAGCTTCAAGGGGTCCTGAAAACATTTCATATAATCTAAGTGTATCTGCTCCAAACTCACTAACAACATCATTTGGATTAACTACAAATTCCGGAAATCTTTTCCCCATTTTAATTCCATTACTACCAAGTATCATTCCTTGATGTACTAGTTTTTTAAATGGCTCTTTAACTGGTACAATACCTTTATCATATAAATAATGATTCCACATTCTTGAATATAATAAGTGACCTACAGCGTGTTCTGGTCCTCCAATATATAAATCTACTGGTAACCAATGTTTCATAAGTTCTTGATTACAAATTTCTTCATTATTTTTAGGATCAATATATCTTAAGAAGTACCAACTACTTCCTGCACTACCAGGCATAGTTGAAGTTTCTCTTCTACCTTTTTTACCATCAATAGTAACATTTACCCAGTCAGTTGCATTCTCTAGTGGTGCTTTACCATTTTTACCTTTATAATCTTCTAAACTAGGTAGTACTAGTGGTAATTCATTATCACTAAGAACATGCTGAGTATTATCTTCCATATGAACAACAGGAATTGGTTCTCCCCAATATCTTTGACGTGCAAAGATCCATTCACGCAAGCGATAATTTATATGTTTAAATCCTAGTTTATTATCTTCTAACCAACTAATCATTTTATTTATTGCTTCTTCTTTATCAAGACCGTTTAAAAAATCTGAATTAATATGAATTCCATCTTTAGTGTAGGCTTCAACTTTTATATCTCCACCAT
>CAYJJT010000036.1:0-8122 GCA_964370575.1 uncultured Muribaculaceae bacterium
CGACGGAATATATGCTGGACTTAGAATGATAGAAATTTTATCTAAAAGAGAAGGTAAACTAATAGAGTTGCTAGATAACAGTAATAAATATTTTTCTACTGAAGAAATTAAATATAAAACTACTGAAGAACTAAAATTCCAATTAGTTGATAAAGTTAAAGAATATGTTATAAACAAGAATTATGAATATTTAGATATTGATGGTGTTCGAGTAATTTTTAAAGACGGTTGGGCTTTAATTAGAGCAAGTAACACAGGACCAAATTTAACTTTAAGATTTGAAGCTAGTTCACTAGAAAGATTAAATATAATTCAAGATGAATTTATAAATTTTCTAAATTCTATAAAATAAATTTAGACTGTTTTAAATACAGTTCAGACATATTCATATATTAAAATAAAAATAATGCTATAATTACATCCGAAGGAGATTATAATGGATTTAAATTTGGATAAAATTGAAACAAATAATTCTAATATTGAATTAATAAAATTAGATGTATTGAGAAATAAAATAATAGAAGCATTTATGGAAAAGTTAATATCATTTGAAGAGTTCAATCAGAACATTGATATTTTAACTAAAAGACGCAACATAATTATTAATGAAGATACAATAAAAACTAGATAAGGGGGATACCATGACAGATAAAAATATAAATGAATTACAACTAGAATTAAAAATCTTAAACAATTTGCAACTTCAATATCAAAAAGAGTATGAAAATAATGAACTAGATGAAGCATCATATGAATTTATAATTGATGCACTTGTTGTTAGAAGATATAAAATAAAAGAAGAAATGATGTTTAAAAATGATGAAAGTATAAAAATAATTAAATAAAATAATTATTTTTTTTAAAAATGATGAATTTTACTTGACCTTAATGCATAATATAGTATATACTATTATAACGATTTGAAAAGGAGATGAAATTATGGAGATGAATTTAGATAATAATTTAAATAGCATTTATAAAGCAGCGAAATTATTAGTACAAAAATTCTATTATGAAAATGTAATTTCTATAAATGAATTTAATGAAGGTATGGATGCGTTAATAGAAGAAAAAAGCAATTTAGAATCAACATTAAATAATGAAGAAATTAATAATAAAGCTATAATATAATTTTTATTAATAGAAATTAATTAATGAAAAACAACAATAGAATAAACAAGGTGATTATATGACAACTGAAAGTTATGAAAAAATGAAAAAAACATTAACTCAATTAGATATGTTTATTGAGTTTAGCAATATTACAGAAGAAAAACTTAAATATTACTATTCTTGGTTAGAATTTGCACATAAAATAGTTCAAGAATCAAATATTTCTAAAAAAATTCCTGCTGAAAATGCTGAGGAACTAACTGATATGATTTTAGAATTAAGATATAAAATTAGTGTTAAACTTAATTTAAATCAAGAAATTAAATATAAATAGTAAGTAATAAACTTGCTTTTTTTTTAGATTATGCTATTATATTAACATATAAAAAAGGAGAACAACTATGAATATTGAAATGAAAAACTTTAAAGAATATGAATTAAAATCTTTGAATCTAAACAATCGTATTATACTATTATTAAAACATTTAGGATATAATAAATTTGAACCACTTGCTAAAGAAGAAGTTATAAATCATATCAATAATTTCTTATTTAATAATAGTGATAACACAGAATTTGACATGAAATTGAATGATTTTCTTTTAGGTGTAACATTCAAAGTATATACAAGTGAAGAAGAAAGTTTAAATGTTATTAAAAATGATTTAATTACTAATAAATATGAAAGTAATCCTGATTATTTAAAATATATTGTTAACGGAGTAATGGATGAAGTATTTACTAATGAATTTGATTTAAAACAAACATTAATTGGTAATAACAATAACTACGATTACATGGAAGAAGAGTTAGAGTGTTATGATATTCTAGTAAATATGAATAAAATTGTTAGTGAAAATATTAAAGAAAAAAGTTTTAACTAATTGGAGATAATTTATGGATAAAAGTAAATTAAATATAAGTGATACTATGTCAATTATAATAAATAGTGCATTAGAAATAATTACTGAAACAGATAATATTTTAAACTCTCATATCAACTTATATAAAAATGAAGAAGAATTATGTAGCATTATAAAATTATACTTAGAAAATTATAATACTGATAATTTAGAAGTTAATGAAAATATCGGATTAATTGAACATCTTAATCTAGAAATAGAGTTAAAAATGACTAATGAAAAATTTTTAAAGGGATTAATTACATTAATAGTATTATATCGTCCTGTTACTAATGAACTGAGAAATGAAAGAGATAATGTTTTAGATACATTATTAGGACTACCGTTTATAAACATAGATGAAACAAATGACTTCATTAATAATTTTTATTCAGTTAGTTCAAAAATTATAGTTACTAAAGCCATTAATCCAGATTTGTTTAAAACAAGATTTAATATTGGTGACACACCTAGTAGTGAATTAATTATAGATTTATATAATAATTTAATACTGGTAATGAATAATGAACAAGTTAATGAACAAGATACAATTGATGAATTAACTAGTCATTTTACAATGTAAAGACTTTAAGTCTTTTTTTATTATATATTTAAAATTAAAGTGAATACTATTTATAGGTGATAATATGATTGGGTGTTCAGCATTTACTTTAAAAAGTATAAATAACAATAATTATTTATTTAGGACGTGTGATATGAGTGATAAGTTAAACATATTTCAAATCAATTCTAAAATAATTAGAATCAATAAAAATATTATATTAAAGTTTAATAGTGGTGAAATTATAAATAAATATAATATTATTGGTATGAGTTATGGAGATAGCAACATTCATCTTTTGGATGGAATGAATGAATATGGCCTTAGTGGAGTATTGCATGCATTTAATGAAGGAAGTAGTATTAGTACTAAAGATATCAAATTAGATAAAATTAAAGTATCAGGAATGGAATTAGTTACATATATTTTAAGTCAATGTCAGACTATTGAAGAAGTAATAAATATTGCAAAACACATAATTATTACTAATACTGTTTATATGAATAAGGAAATAGTTAGCACAATGCACTATATGTTTAGTGATAATAAAACATCAGTTATATTAGAAGCAACAAATAATGGAAAGTTTACTATATATACTAACTCTATCGGTGTAATGACTAATTCTCCTAAATATAATATACATGTGCAATCAACTTTCTGTATATCAAATATTAAAAAATGCTTTGTAAAAATATTACTATTAACAATTATATTTACCCTGGAGATTATTCTTCAGCTAGTAGATTTATAAGACTAACTGTTTTAAAATACTTGAATAATAGTGGAAATGGTTTTACAGATAAAAATATAATAGCTGAAGGATTAAAAATATTATCTAGTGTAATAGTTCCGAGAAATAATGGTATTTTATATTATGAGTCAGTGATTAATAATATAGTAATTGGTAGAAATGATTATTATACTCAATATCAAATAATTTATGATTTAAATAAATTATTATTGTATATTAAGCGTGAAAATGATATTAATTTTAAAAGATTTAAATTAGAAAAAAATAGTTAATTATATTAACTATTTTTCTTTATATAAAACATTTATATCACTATATCCGCCAATACCTGGAACTATTCCTTTATCAGTTAATTGCCATATATAATAATCGCCATCATAATCAGTATTAGTAGTATAATGCGCTAACCAAGTAGGAGTGTTTAACTCCCATATTAATCTTAAATAATTAGCACTACTATAATTACCTCCAATATATCCATGTTTTTCTACTGTTTCAATAAAAGAGTTCGCCATATCATTTAATTCAGTTAAACTAATGTCAAAATCATTAAAATTGTGCCATTCTTCCCAATCAAAAAATATAGGTAAATCTAATTTACTTTTATCTAAAGTATCAACAATCCATTTAGCTTGCTTAATACTTTCATCAACACTAGCTGCATAACTATAATAATAAACACCAACTTCTAGTCCAACTTCCTTACACGCTTCAAAATATTCAGTGAATTTTGGATCTAAATAATTATCAGAGTCATAACCATAACCAATTCTAATTATTACAAATTCAACACCAGCAGCCTTCACCTGATTAAAATCAATATCTCCCTGCCATTTAGATACATCTATTCCAATACTAGTATTATCTATTTTATGACTATTAATAATATCTTGTAAGTAAATCGGGGTAACTTCATTTTCTTTATTTTCACTATTTTCAATAGGCTCATAAACATTTAAAACAATATCTTTACTTACACTATTGTTAGAATTATCAGTATTAGTGATGACTAAATTATAACTACCAACTGTATTAATGTCATAACTTCCACTAACAACACAAGTTGGATTACTGTCATAATTATCAGCACACATAACACTGTCAATTATATCAATTTCTTTATTTAACTCTGTATAAAAATTTGTTTTACTAATTAATAAAGGTTCAATAGTATCAACAACATTATATTTAAGTTCCCCAGTAAACTTACGTGACTTTACATTATATTCAAACTCAACTACATTTTCTCCTAACTGTCTAGTAGCAACAGTATCATCGTTTATTAAATTTCCATCTATAACACTAATAACATCACTTAATTTAACTACACTATTATATTCAAATTCAGTAATTAAAAAGTTAATGTTGTAATTAGGCTCTTTATTATATACACTAAAAAATAGTGTAATTGTTGTTACAATGATTATAATGATTAATGATATTATAACTATATATTTTTTCTTCATATAAATAGTATAACAAATATATTAATTTTTAGAAATATATTTTATATCTATGATATACTTATATAGGTGATAATATGAGTGATATATTAAGTTTATGCAGTAAATTAAATTTAAAAAGTAATAATGTTTATAACTATAATAGTGAATTTTTAAAAATAATTGATTATAAAAAAATTAATTCAAAGAAAAAATTGATACTGGTGACAGCTACAAGTCCTACTCCTTTTGGAGAAGGTAAAACTACCATTAGCATTAGTTTAAACGATGCCCTAAATAAGTTAGGTTATAATTCTTTACTATCTTTACGTGAACCTAGTTTAGGACCTACATTTGGATTTAAAGGTGGTGCTACAGGAGGAGGTAAAGCGAATATTATTCCTAGCGATAAAATTAATTTACACTTTACTGGAGATCTTCACGCTATTGCTTCTGCGAACAATTTAATTAGTGCAGCAATTGATAATCATATTTACTTTGGTAATCAATTGAATATTGAAACAATAACATTTAAACGTTGTGTTGATGTTTGCGATCGAACATTAAGAAAAGATTTTAATATTACTGCTGCTAGTGAAATAATGGCAGTATTTACTTTAGCTAAGGATTTAGAAGATCTAAGAAATAAAGTAGATAATATAATAATTGGATATAATGATAAAAATGAATTTATTTATTTAAAATCATTACATATGACTGGTAGTATAATAGCGTTATTAAAGGATGCTTTCAATCCTAATATTGTTAAAACAAGTGAGGATAATTTAGCCTTAATTCACGGTGGACCTTTTGCTAATATAGCACATGGATGTAGTAGTGTTAAAGCTACTAAGACTGCCCTTGACTTGGCAGATTATACTATTACTGAAGCGGGTTTTGGTAGTGATCTTGGAGCAGTAAAATTTTTAGATATAAAATGTAGGCTTAATAATTTAAAACCAGATTGCATAGTACTAACAACTACAATAAAGGCACTTAAATATAATGGTGAGAATAATATTGCATTGGGTATTAGTAATTTATCGGCTCATATAGATTTATTATCTAAATTTAATATTAAACCTATAGTTTGCATTAATAAATATGATAATGATAATATAAATGAAATTAAAGCAGTAACTAATTACCTAGATAAAATAAATATTAAATATGCAATATCAACTGGATATAACGATGGTAGTAGTGGTAGTGAACAACTTGCTAAGTTAGTAATAGAAGAATGTGATACAGAAAAATATATTAGTAATATATACGATTTAGAAGATATACTTGAAGATAAAATAGAAAAAACATTCTCATCTTTATATAGTGCATCAGCTATTGAATATAGTAGCGAAGCATTAAATATGTTAAAAATAATAAAGAAAAATAATATCAATAATTTACCCATATGTATATCTAAAACTCAATATAGTATTAGTAGTGATTCTAAACTATTAGGGTATCCTAAAAATAATAAATTTATAATTAAAAATATTGAAATAAATAATGGAGCTGGATTTATAGTAATCTTAACAGGAAGTATAATTAGAATGCCAGGACTTAGTAAGGATAGTAATTATACTAAAATTGATGTAATAAATAATAAAATAATAAATCTAAATTAGAAAGAAGGTAAATATGATAGTAATAGCAACTAAAGATGAAATAGCTTTAGCAAATAAATATAATATAAATAATGAAGAAATAATTATGACTGGAGTAGGTGGTTTAAACGTTATTGAAGCACTTAAAAATATACCCACTGATACACCGATATTAAATATTGGATATGTAGGTAGTAATAACTTTAAAATAGGAACAGTTGTTAAAATAAATAAAACTGTTTTATATCATCCTAATGTTACTTATGATGAGAAAATTTATTCTTTAAAAGATGGTGATACAATGTGTTATACTAGTAATGACTTTGTATTATCAACTGATATTAAAGAAAACGTTGTTTTTGATATGGAACTAGCATATATTATGGCATTAGGCTTTAAAAATGTTCGTAGTATTAAAATTGTTAGTGATAATTTAAGTTATGAAGAGTATGAAAGTAATATTTAAATAATTTAGGTAGTACTGGAATGGTCCCAAATGTTAGATATAGTGCTGAAATTAGCAAAGATACTCTTACACTAAATGGGAGACACTACTATAATCCTGGTGATACATCTTGGAATAGTATATTTGAACTATATTTATTTGCTAATAATGAGGCTAGATTGATAAAAGGTCATGTTAATGGAACAGCAATCATTCACTCAATAAAATTATATGAAAATGATATATTAATAATTGATGCTGTTCCTGTTGAGCTTACTAATGGTGAAATAGCTTTTTATAACAAAATAAATAATATGCCACTTGAAACAGTTGGAAATTTAGTTGGAATATATGAATAAAATCATACATAGTATGATTTTTTCTTTATCAGATTATAAATATATTCATAAGTTATAATGGAGGTATTTATATGAATATAAAAAATGAAAGTAGTAAAAATATTTTATTTGCTTTTCTACTAAACTTTTCATTTACTATAATTGAAGTAGTAGGTGGACTAATAACAGGTTCAACTGCTATAATGGCTGATGCTATACATGACTTAGGAGATAGTATATCATTAATTATATCTTATATAATTTCTAAATTTGCAAAACAAAAAGCTACTAATAAATTTACTTTCGGTTTTAAAAGGTTAAATGTATTTGGAGCATTACTAAATATCATTATATTAGCTACTGGTACTATTTTAATGAGTATTGAGACTTTTAAAGCCTTTAACCACCATAATGATGTACTAACACTACCAATGATAGTTATAGCTTTTATTGGAGCTTTAATTAACGGATTATCAGTGCTTAAATTAAAACATTCTAATAATATTTTAAATAAAAGTGTTGCAATACATCTTATGGAAGATTTCCTAGGTTGGATAGTAATATTAATAGGAAGTATAATAATACACTATACGAAACTATATATACTAGATCCAATAATGTCCTTACTTATAATAATTATTATAAGTAGAAATATAATTATAAACTTTAAAAAGATTATGGAAATATTACTTAATGCTAATAGTGATTCACAACTGGCAGTTAAAATAAAAGAACAAATTTATAATATAAATAAAGTTATTGAAATAACAGACTTTCATTTATGGAGTGAAGATGGAGAGTATTATACTTTAGCATTATCAATCACTACCACCGCAAATAAGACTAATAACTTAATTAAAAATATAAAAAGAATAATCAAAAAACAAAATATCGAACATTCTATTATAGAAGTAATTACTATAAAATAGTATATTTTTTAATCTTTAATATATATTTTA
>CAYJJT010000036.1:8132-9047 GCA_964370575.1 uncultured Muribaculaceae bacterium
CTACAATACTAGGCTCTTTCCTAATCTTTAAAAAATGGAATAGTAATAAGGTAATAGCAATATCTTTATCTATAGCGAGTGGAGTAATGATAGTAGTTTCGATACATGACTTGATACCATATGCAATAAAATTAATTAGTGAATCTAAAACAGTTTCTACAACATATTTATATGTATTATTATTAGGGATATTAGGAATTGTAATTTCTAATATAATTAAAGATAAAGTCGAAGAAGAGAATAGTAATAAATTATATACTCTAGGAATTATATCAATGATTGCCTTAATCTTACATAATATTCCAGAAGGAATAGTTACATATATTACTACTAATAAAGATATGAATATTGGTATTAAACTTGCTATTAGCATTGCTCTTCACAATATTCCAGAAGGAATATGCATTTCAATTCCAATATATTATAGTACCAAGTCTAAATTAAAAGCTTTATTTTTTACAAGTATATCAGGAATTAGTGAATTTTTTGGAGCAATACTAGCATTCTTATTCTTAGCTCCATTTGTAAACAACTTTATTTTAGGATTAATATTTAGTTTTATAGCTGGATTAATGCTGAATATTGCACTATCTCATCTATTAATTCAAAGTTTAAATTACAATAAAAAAATTGCTATTATAGGAATAATAAGTGGGGGAGTAGTAGTTTTAATTTCTTCGTTATTGATATAAAAAGAACTATATATTAATATACAGTTCTTTTTTCTATAAATTATTTACAATTTCTCGTTTGGTTATGATTACAATTACTAGTTTGAGAATTAGATGTCTTATCATAATCAGAATCTGTATTTTCAAACCCTATCGAATCTACAGTTCTACTATTTACCTTATTACTTGTTGTACGGTTGTTACTATAATTATTATTCATATTATTATTCATATTATTATTCAT
>CAYJJT010000037.1:0-8969 GCA_964370575.1 uncultured Muribaculaceae bacterium
GTAACTTCAGTGCTAGTGATAGTGCTTCAGGTATTGCGAGATATGAATATTCATTTAATTGTACTGGTACTTTAACAGGAACTCTAGGGACTGATTACACTTATACAACAAATAGAAATTATACACAATGTATAAGAAGTGTAGATAATGCAGGAAATGTAAGTGCATGGAGTAGTCCTATTTACTTTAAAATAGATAAAACAGCCCCAAGTGTACCAACAAGTCAAATAAGAGTTAATAATTCCAGTGGGGAAACAAGAAGTACATCTTATAGTGGATGGAGAAAAGATACATTATGGTGGGGAAATTTCAGTGCAACTGATAATTCTTCAGGTATAGCGAGATATGAATATTCTACAAATTGTACTGGTATTAAATCAAACAATTTAGTTACAACAGGATATACATATTCTTCAACAACTAATTATACATTATGTATAAGAAGTGTCGACGGAGCAGGAAATGTAAGTGCATGGAGTAGTCCGGTTTATATAAAAGTAGATAAAACAGCTCCAACAAAACCTGTAATAAATACAAATGGTTATGTTAGCGGAAGTTTAACTAAAAATAATGTTACAATGTCTTTTAGTAGTAGTGATGCCCACAGTGGTTTAAAAGAAATGCGATATTATAATAACACAAGTAAAGTATATGAAGCGCTACCATCTAATCCTTGGACAATAAGTTGGAATGAAGACCAAACACCATTTAGAATAAGAGCTGAGGATAATGTTGGAAACATTTCATATAGTGATTATGTTTATTTAGATATTGATAAAACAATACCTAGATCTCCAGCGTTTAGTCATGCATGGTTAATAGCACCAACTAATACATCAAAATATAGTATAAACTATAGTAATTGTATTGGAAAAGGTGGGAAGAACTACAATGAGAGTTGTACTATATATGTAAATGATCAAGTATATTTTGATTATCAATTGTACTTTGACTTTGATGATGGAGGTAAAACTCAATTCAAATGGACACATAGTACAGGTCCTAGTAGTGGAAAAGATTATTGTCATTCGTGGACTGATGTAGGAGTAAGTCCTGGTTCTTCTAGTACTTGTAATAATTGGAGTGGTAATTATACAGCTGGTAGTACTTGGACATGGGTTAAGGCCCAATATCGTAATGTAGATAGTGCAGGTAACGCTGGATATTATTTAGAAATTAATATAGTAGTAAGATAAAAATTAAACAACATCATATGATGTTGTTTTTTGTATGTTGAAATTAATCCTAAAGAATAATAAAATTTCATAGTTATTATTAGGAGGCAATTAAAATGAACGAAACAGGACTTACAGATAAAGAAGTATTTTTAAATAGAGAAAAATATGGAACAAATAAAATAGATGGAAAAAAGCAAGATACTTTTATAAAATTGTTGATTGAATCTTTAGGAGATCCAATTATAAAAATATTACTTATAGCTCTAGCAATTAAAGTTATCTTTTTAATTAGTAGTTTTGATTGGTATGAAACTATAGGAATAGTTATTGCTATATTATTAGCTTCATTTATATCAACGATATCAGAATATGGTAGTGAAAAAGCTTTTAAAAGATTGCAAGAAGAAAACGCATCAATAAAAGTTAAAGTAAAAAGAAATAATAGTATTGAATATCTTGATTCTAGTGAAATAGTAGTTAATGATATTATTAAAATAGAATCAGGCGATAAAATTTGTGCTGATGGTTATATAATTAGTGGCGAAGTATTTGTTGATGAATCTACCATTAATGGTGAGGCAAGAGAAAAATTAAAAAAAGCAGTTTTTTCAAAAAACATCATTAATAAAGACAATAAAGTATATCGTGGAACTGTAGTTTATTCTAAGAGTGCATATATGCTTGTTACAAGTGTTGGAGAAAATACATTATACGGTAAATTAAGTAAAGAATTATCAGAGAAACAACCAGAAAGCCCTCTTAAACTTAGATTAAGAAAACTAGCAATAACTATTAGTAAAATTGGTTATATAGGAAGTGCTTTAGTAAGTGTATCTTTTTTATTTAATAAAATAATAATAGAAAATAATTTTAAATTAGACTTAATAATAGAAACTTTATCCAATCTACCATTAATGTTTAGTTATATTCTTTATGCCTTAACACTATCAGTAACTATTATTGTAGTAGCGGTACCAGAAGGATTACCAATGATGATTACATTAGTACTATCTTCAAATATGAAGAGAATGCTGAAAAACAATGTTTTAGTTAGAAAGATGACTGGTATTGAAACAGCTGGAAGTATAAACATCTTATTTACTGATAAGACAGGTACATTGACAAAAGGGAATTTAGAAGTAATTAATTTTATGAGTGGCTCAACTAAAAATTATAATAATGAATTAGAACTAATAAAATTTCCTAAATTACACTTTATAACTAAAATATCAATGATATTAAATAATGATAGTCAAATTAGTAAAGAAGGTAAAGCGGTAGGAGGTAATATTACAGATAGAGCGCT
Organism: uncultured Muribaculaceae bacterium; assembly: GCA_964370575.1. GTDB lineage: Bacteria > Bacillota_I > Bacilli_A > RF39 > UBA660 > MGBC107952. Next base: position 2,485 of record CAYJJT010000037.1, read on the forward strand.
AGTAAATTTTATAAGTAATACTGAAAATTTACGCATTGAAATATTGGATAAAATAGAGTTTGATAGTAAAAATAAATATTCTGTTGCAAAAATAAATATTGATAAAAATATAAATCTTATAAAAGGAGCGCCTGAAATATTATTAGACAAATGTAATAGTTATTATTTAGAAGATGGAAGTAAAAGTTATAAAATTAATAACGAATTATTGAAAAAAGAAATTAATAAAATGACAAATCAAGGAGTAAGAGTTATTTTAATGGCAACTTCATCATCTAAACAGATTGATGAATTATCAAATCTAACTTTAGTTGGTTTAGTATTTATAAAAGATGAAGTTAGAGAGAATGCTAAAGAAGCTATTCAACTAGTTAAATCAGCAGGCATTCAGCCAGTTATGATTACAGGCGATAATGTTTTAACTGCTACTGCAATTGCTAAAGAATTAAATCTTGTTGAAAATAATAATGATATAATTTTAACTAGTGAAGAATTATCAAATCTAAATGATAATCAAATAAAAGAAATATTGCCTAAATTAAGAGTAGTAGCGAGAAGTCTTCCACATGATAAAAGTAGGTTAGTTAAATTATCTAGAGAACTTGATTTAGTAGTTGGTATGACTGGTGATGGAGTTAATGATGCTCCTGCACTTAAACATGCTGATGTAGGATTTAGTATGGGAAGTGGAAGTGAAGTAGCAAAAGAGGCAAGTGATATTGTAATATTAGATAATAATTTTTTATCCATAACAAAAGCAATATTATATGGTAGAACAATATTTAAAAGTATAAGAAAATTTATTATAGTACAATTAACAATAAATTTGTGTGCTATAAGCTTATCATTTTTAGGACCGTTTATAGGAATCGATACACCAGTTACAGTTATTCAAATGTTGTGGATAAATATGGTAATGGATACATTGGCTGGTTTAGCATTTGCTTTTGAACCACCATTAATAGAATATATGAATGAAAAACCTAAATCAAAAGAAGAATCAATAGTAAATAAATACATGATAAATCAAATCTTATTTACAGGAATGTATTCAGCAATATTGTGTATTATATTTTTAAAATCACCAATTATCAATACATTATTTAGAGATAGTACAAATAATATATATTTAATGACAGCATTTTTCGGATTATTTATATTTATAGATATATTTAATTGTTTTAGTGCTAGAACGCATAGGTTAAATATATTTGCGAATATATTAAAAAACAAAATTTTTATTGTAATAATGACATTGATTGTAGTAATTCAAACAATACTTATATATTTTGGTGGTTCGATGTTCAGAACTACTTATTTATTACCAAATGAGTTTATTATAATGATAATACTTGCTATGACAGTTATACCATATGATTTTCTTAGAAAAATCATATTAAAATTATATAATAAAAAGCTTGGAGTATAAAAAAAGAAACTATTAGTTAGTTTCTTTTTCACATTTAAATTGAGTAGCTTCTAAATATTCAACATATAAATCAAAATTTAACTGATCATCTTGGATTGGTGATTTATACTCAAGCGGTTTCAAAGTACCTCCGTTAAAAGAAGTATCAAAACTATCTATAGTATTTTCATTGATTGTAGTAGTAGAAATTACTTTATAAGTATTGTCAGAAATTTCAGTTGTGTATTTAATATCGTCAGTCGTTATATCCTTATAACCTAATAAAATTTCATTAAATTGTTTTTTTAATTCTTCATCTTCACTAGTATATGAAGTTATAGATTTAACTTTAGTAATATTTTCTCCTTCATAACTTATAGTCATTTCAATATTATGTTCGAAATTATCAGATATACTAGTATAATTACATAAAAATGTTTCTGTTTTTATCTCATTACTACAAGCGCATAAAAAAATTATTGGTATGAATATTAATAAAATCTTTTTCATTATACAGCCTCCTATAGTATAATTATATCACAAGATTAAAAAAAGAAACTATTATTTAGATTCTTTTTTACAAACATAATTATTAGCTTCTAATATATTTATATGCTTACTCATAATTAGGTTATTGCCATCAATCGCATTATTGCCTTCATTCTCAAATAATACAACTGTTTCTTCATTTATAGGAGTAATTGATTCCATTCTGACAGAATTATCAGTTGTAATAGTATGATATGTAATTCCTATATCACTATAACTATTATCACTATCTTTAGACAAAGATTCTAACTCTTCTTTCAATTCAACGTTATCAGTAATATAAGTTGAACTAGCTTCAATAATTAATACTTCATCATTGATCCCAGTTATAATTTGTTCATTAGTAAGTACATAATCATCAAATGTACTTTCTTGAGTGCATGTATAAATTTCTTCAGTACTAACACATCCTGTAATTAAAAATATAGTACTAATTATTAATAATATTTTTTTCATTATGTAGCCTCCAATATTATTATAACACTACTATAATTAATTAAAATATATATTTTATAAAATTATTACCTTTTAGCTTTAAAATAAAAATATATTTATATAATTATAAGTATATTTCTAACAAATTAAAAGAATATTAAATATGAGGTTGCTTATTATATACATATATAGTATAATCAGTGAGTTGAAAGAGGTAAAAATGAAAAAATTATTTAACGAATTAGGATTATCTAAAGAAGTATTAGCTTCAATAGATAAACTAGGTTATGTTAATCCTAGTCCTATTCAAGAGGAAGTTATTCCGTTAATATTAGAAGGAAATGATATTATTGGACAAGCTCAAACAGGAACAGGAAAAACATTAGCATTCGCATCAGGTGTATTATCAAAAATTGATGTGAAAAAGAGTGTAGTACAATGTATTGTATTAACGCCAACAAGAGAACTTGCTATTCAAGTATGTGATGAATTTAAAAGTTTAAACAAATCAAGAGAATTTAATTTATTAGCGGTGTATGGTGGAGATTCTATCGAAAGACAAATTAGAGCACTTAATAAAGGAGTAGACATAGTAGTTGGTACTCCAGGACGTGTTTTAGATTTAATGAAAAGAAGAAAACTTAGTATTAAAGATATAAAATTCTTTGTATTAGATGAAGCTGATGAAATGCTTAATATGGGATTCTTAGAAGATATTGAACAAGTGTTAGAAGCAACAAATGTAGAAAAACAAATATTAATGTTTTCAGCTACTATGCCAAGATCTATTAAAAAACTAGCAACTACATATATGAATAGTGATTATAAGCATGTTGCAATAAAAAGTGAAACTACTACTAGTAGTAATGTTGAACAAGGTTACTACATGGTTAGTGAAAAAAATCGTGTAGAAATATTATGTCGTGTATTAGATTTTAAAGAAAGTTTAAAAACAATTATATTCTGTCAAACTAAGAAAGAATGTGACACATTAGTTAGTGAACTTCAACATCGTGGATATAGTGTAGAAGCTATGCATGGTGATATTTCTCAAACTATGAGAATGCAAACACTTGAAAGATTTAAAAAAGGAAGTTTCCAATTTTTAATTGCTACAGATGTTGCAGCTCGTGGAATCCATGTTAATAATATTGAATTAGTTATTAACTATCGTGTTCCTAATGAACTTGAAGCTTATGTACATAGAATAGGTAGAACTGGTAGAGCTAATACAAAAGGTGAAGCAGTTACTCTTATTTCTCACAAAGAAAAAAGATTTATTAGAGATGTTGAGAGAGTTACTAAATCTACAGTTATAGAAAAACAAGTTCCAACAGCTGAAGAAATTATTAATAGTAAATACTCATCTACATTAGCAAGTTTAACAGAAGTAGAAAATATTGATGAAGCGCTTAGCTATGTACGTGATTTAAATAAGGGAGATCTTATTACTTTAGCTGCTACTTTACTTAAGAAAAGTGTTAGCTCAACTCTAGGTTCTAATTTAGACGTTGATGTTACAGTAAAAGATACTAACTCTGTAAGAAAAGTTGATCCTACTAAAACTAGATTATTTATTACTATTGGTAAAATGGATAATTTAAAACAAGGATCACTTATAGATTTCTTAAAAGCTGAAACTAATATTGATAAAGATCATTATAAAAATATAGAAATACTATCAACTTATACATTTATTGATATACCAAATAAAGAAGTTACTAAGTTCATTGATGGATTAGAAGGAGCTACATTTAATGGTAGAAGTGTAAGAGTAGAAGTTTCTAATAAAAGTGGTGGAAAACAAAAAGGTTCTACTAGCAGAAATAGAGGTAGAGGAAGAGATAGAGGAAGAAGTCGTGATCGTGGTCGTGACAGAGGATCTAAATCTAACCGTGAATCTAGAAGAAGCAATAATAGAAGTCGTCGTGGATAAAAGAGCTGATATAGTTCTTTTTTTCTTGCCTATATTGATAATATGTAGTAGAATAACTTGCAAAGGGGATAGTTATGGAATTTAATTGTGAAAAAAAAGAATCAAATCAAGAATTATTAATTAAATTTTTTGAAGGATTAGAATCGGCAGTATACAGTAATAAAGTTGAGGAATATTTAGAAAATACTTCAATTAAGATAAGAAATAAAGCTGTAAAAATATTAGAAGAAACATTACTAGATGAATATGATGCTACTATAGAATATTTAATAGATATTATTAATTCTTCTATATATATGCAATTAAAAAATTATAGTTAAGAGGAGAAAAAATGAATAATTATAAAATAAAAATAGATGATTACGATATTGAGTGTATGTTCACTGACGATTATTTGACAGATGATCAATTAAAAAAATTACTAGATGCTGGAAAATTTACTCTAGAAGACAGGAAATATTATACTAATTTAGTTAAAGAAAATAATGAGACTATAATTAAACATGAACGTGTAGTAAATCATTATATAGAATTATTAGATAAAATTGAAAAAGGAGTTGAAGAACAATTTCTAACATTTATTTCTAATGATGATAAAAAAAATTTGCTAGATTATTTGTTTAAAATTAGAACTAATGATTTAGAAACATATTTAATAAATGTTATACAAAATTCTATAAATCTAAGTGAATATGATAAATCTTTAAGTTAATATTAATTAATATGATATAATATATTAAAGGAGATTAATATGGAAAAAGAATATATAGAAAATTTAGAACCAAAAACAAGCACAGCATTAATTGTAGAATTATATTCTGCATTTCATAATAATAGAACTGATAACTATCTAAGTAAAACATCACAAGAAAATAAGGAACTATTATTAGAAAAATTAAATGAATTAAAAAAAATTAGTGAAGAAGAAGATAAAGAATTAGAATCGATTATTAATTTAGTAAAAGAATCTAATTGTTAATGATAAAGAATTTTTCTTATTAATAAAGGAGACAATAAATTATGAATGATTATAAAGTAAATATTTTAAATTACAAATTGAAAGAATATGAAAATTCTGAAGATATAACTTTATTAGAAAAATGTAAAAATGAGATATCATTGATGGAAAATTTTTTCAAAGCAGTAGATGAAGGTAAAGGTAATGACTGTGCACCTTATTAACAAAAGATGAAAAAGAAATGATTTTAGAAGCTATTTTCCATGATGCAAAAACAGACGGTTTAGAGTATGAACATTTAGTTCTTATTAGTATTTTAAAAACTTCAATAGATAATAATGAATTTGCAAAACAATTTAATTAAAAAACTATTACATATGTAATAGTCTTTTTTTATAATTTTCCACAATATAATAATTATTTGAAATATTTAATCGTAAAAGTAGTAGTTTTCCCCAGGATAGAATTTACTTCAATAGTACCATTATCTTTATTAATAATAGTTTTAGCTAGGTTTAATCCTATTCCCATACTATTTTTAAGAGAATTTTCATCTCGATAAAATCTATTAAATATTTTATTTAGTTTATCACTACTAATTCCTTTACCATAATCAGTAATTTCTAATTTAGTATAAAAATTATTATCTGTTATTTTAATATCTATATTATTATGTCTAAAAGAATTTTCAATAGCATTTTTAAGTATATTACTAATAGCTTCAATTTGCCAGCTTAAATCAATGTTTAAATAGGTATCACATAATTTATAATTGATAGTAATATCTTTGGCCTCGGCTAGAACTTTAACGTTGCTAATAGCCTTATTTATAAGTAAATTAACACTTACATTATCTTTTTTAAACTCAATCGCATTCGCATCAAATTTAGATAATTTTAGTAGTTCATATATTAAAGATTCTAACTTAACAGTTTTATCTTTAATATCTTTTAAAAATTCTTCTTTAATTATTAAATCCATATCTTTATCATCTAAAATATTATCGATCATAATTAAAATACCTGTAATAGGTGTTTTTAATTGATGAGAAATATCAGCAATATTATTTTTAATTAATTTTTTATCATTATTAAGTTTATTCGTATGTTCCTTTAAAGCAGCAGTAATTTTGTATAATTCATTTTTAAGTAATGATAATTCATTGTTATCATTAGTTTCTATTTCTAATTTAAAATTAT
>CAYJJT010000038.1:0-8488 GCA_964370575.1 uncultured Muribaculaceae bacterium
TGTCGCAAAACTTTGTATAATATGATATGCTACTCTATTACCTGTCATATTGAATTTTTTTTGAATATCTTTAAACTCTAATTCAGCTGTTTCTGAATTACAATTAATTGAATTAACAATTCCTACTTTTTCACCTAAATTTTTATTATCTAAAATATAATTTAAAAGTTGAGAACAAGAAGTGTGATGAACTAGTCTTTTAGTTATTGGCATCTTCTTCCTCCACATTTTCGTTATTAATTTTTGAAGTTAAATTTATTTCTAATTTATCTTCAATTAATTGTAATATTTGCTTTTGTTTTTTTGCTATTAACAATATGGTAGAATGTAATTCTTTATAATTTATATTATTATAATTAGTATATTTGATAAACTTCCATAAAGAATTTCCTATCTTATTAATTTCTTTTGTATTATTACTATAAAGCTCATATATTTCTTTTCTATTAGAAATATCTACAATAGTTACTTTTTCATATATTACTGCATCTCTTACATATTTTGCTATTGTTTTATAACCATATTTTTTTGCTTTTTCTTCTAATAAGTTTCTCTCCATATCTGAAACCCATACTTTTATACTTTTTCTTCTATCTTGTACTATTTCCAATCTATCATTCCTCTCTGTATTGATTAACTATATTTTTTATCTTACTAATGCTATCAATATCTAATCTAATTAATTTAGATCTAAAAGATAATACAGAATATCTATATGCAGATGATGAACATTTTTCTTGTTCTGACAATTTTTTTAGTTGCTTTGATTGATACTTTTCATTATAAAATCCATAAAACTTTAAAAACCTTCTTCGCTGTATCATTGAATTGCTACTAGCTTTTTTTGATATTTCTATAATACTTTTTTTATCACATATTTTTAATACATTTTTTTCTGCTAAACTAATTAGAAAATAAATAATATTTTCTCTTTCATCATATTTCATATAACCTCTTTTCTAGTTAATATAATTACTAACTAAACACGGTATAACGTAAAATTTCTTATTTGTCAGCCCTTTTCAATATTTTTGTGAATTTATTTAAAAATAATTATCAAAAATATATCCTTTTTCAATATATACATCTGTTAATTCCATTTTATATTTTTCAAGAATTTCTAAATATTTAAACTTGAAATATTTTTTGCATATATATTCTATACCTTCCTTGTATATAAATTTTGTATTTTCTTTATCATACATATATTTTGACTCAATACTATTAATCACTTTATTAATAGTATATTTACTTCTTTTAAAATATATAGGTAAATATTCTATACTAAGATCTGTTTCAAATACTTTTTTAGGTTTAATTTTCAACAATTCTTCATATTGTTTTATTCGTATTTCAAAAAACTCTATATCTGCATCTATTTGCTTTCTACCTTTTTGAAAATAGACCATAGAAAGCCAATAATAGCCTTCTATCAAAATATATTTCTTATTTCTATATACAATATTAGTGAACCATCTACAATTACTATGTTTTTTTATCATAACTTGAATTGCTGCCCTTAAATCTTTATGCTCAATTACTTTTCCATTTTTAGTTTTGATATTGTTTTCTTTTAATTTCTTCAAAATATTATTATATGACAAAAAATATTCATCTAAATTCATCATTGTTTTAATCTCCTATATATTTAATAAAAGATTTTTGTTAGCAAAGCGAAACAAAAATCTTTTGTAAATTTATTTACCACGAATAGTTGTGGCATTTCTTATGCCCAATATTCGCCAGCTTGGTGTTATGACACCCTTTTGCTGTTTAGGGAAAAAATCCCTAAAACCCATTTGCCCTCTGGGAGATATATTAATATTCAATTTCCATATCTTTTTTTAATGTAAATTTTCGTGATACATAGTCTAATTCAGATATAGAAATTGGCTCAACATCGTAATATTCTATATGTTCTTTTATATCATCAGACCAACTTAATCCCTTGTTATTATTATATTCAAACAAAAATATATCTTCTCTTTTGTTATTAATTCTAGCATGTGTTTTCCACTCTTCAAAAGTATTCATACCATATAAAATTTCTAATAAATTAAACTCTATTAAAAACTCTTTAAATTTTTCAAATTCATTATTATTTGTTACTTTTATAGCATTGTAATTAGCTAAAAAGTCTATCCATTTATAGTTGTATGTTTTCAATTTTACCTCCTAATAATCATAATTTATATCGTTATTTATTTTATTATTAAATAACTCTTTTCTATAATCTATATACTTATCTATAATATATTTTAAATTTTCTGTAATAACTTTTTCACCACTACTAGCATTGCTATTTACAGAAATATAATCATTATCATTAAAATATATTTTTGTAGCATATTTCCCATCTGATACATCTTCTGTTGAAATATGTTTATACTTTATATTCATTTTGTCTAATAACTCTTTATAGATACTTGATAATGAGTATAATCCTTCATCTACTTCTGTTCCATATTCCATTAAGTTTTTTATATCATTCTCCTTGAAATATCTTTCAACTCTTTTTTCTATAGTATCATATCTATCTATAATATTATTTATATCTTTATACTCTACTTTAACATTACTTTTTATTAAATCAATATATATTTGTGGCGTAATATCAGTTAAAATCTTTTTAACTATATCACTATTTAAAAATCTTTCAGAAGTTATTTCAAAACTTTCATCTATATTTATACCAATAAAATTTTTATACTTTTCAACTTCTAAATAAATATAATCATTAATATTATATATGGTTAGTTTTTCCATTGTTTCACCTAGATTTTTGAATTTTTTTCCATCTATATTATTTAATTTTTCACCTTCTAAATTGCTTAATTGGAAATATTGCTTATTATCATCAACTAGTAATTCAAATTCATAATTTAATAATATATCTTCCCAAAACTTAACTATTTTTTCTTTTATTTCTTTCATTTTCTCACTTCCTTTTATTCATAATCATATAAATCATCATCTATATTTTTTTTATATTCTTCATTAATTTGTTTATTACTATCTTCATATAATGTATGTGTTCTATATTTTATTTGATAAATATCTTCTATCTTCAAATCTCTATTTGCATATATTTTTTCTACTTTTTCTCTTGCTTTAGTATCTTGGATATATCCATTATATAAATATAATGTTTTTAATTTTTCTGTAGGATATTTGAAATCTACTATTTTCCCTTCATCAATAATTGTTAGACTTAACATTTTAGAATCCACACTATTTATAGCATTAATTATATCAAATGACTTTTTAAATTCATTTTGTGGATTTTCTTTTAATTCTTTCAATATATTTGCTTCAAATTCTGCTATTAAAATTTCTGCTCCTATAGACTCCTTTTGTGTTATCATTTTAGTATTTTGATATACATTAAATTTAGTATATAACACGTCTTGCTTTGAATTTATATATGTATTAAATTCATTTAATACTGTTTCTTCTTTATTTTGCAAATAATTAATTAGAGTATCTTCTCTATTTCCATAATTTTTATATTTAATTTGCTTTTTTTCATAATTTGAATATATATATGCTTTTATTACTTCTTTTTTTAAATATTCTTCCTTCCCATTATTAGTTATATATTCTTGAAATAATTGTGTTCCCTTTTTTTTAAGCTCATTAATATTGTTTTCTATATATTTTCCTAATAACTCATTACATCTATCTTGAAATTCCTCATATACTTCGTCTAAATTTGATTTATAACAAGTATTTTTTAAAAAGTCATTTCTTATATTATCAAAAAAATATGATTCACCATATAGTTTTTTAGATTGCTTTTCAAACAATCCCATATATCTTAAATTCTTCTCTACTGAAAATCTAACCTCTGATGGCATATATAGAAAATCAATATTATCATTATATTTTAATTTAACTAATGGTCCATATATATAATTAAATTGTACTGCTTTATCATCTAATAAAAATTTATCTAATTCAGTTTTTTCTATCATCTATATTCTCCTATCCTATCTCATAATCATAATTTATATCTTCTTTGTTTTCATAATTTTTAACCATATAATTTGGTGGTATAAATCCTGAATTTCTAATTGCTGTTAATAAATCTAAATCTTGATTAATATATAAATCTCTTTCGATTTTAAGTCCCATTGGTAGCTTTAATTGTTCTAAACTAGAAAGCATAATACCTCCCATTTCTGCATTTTCATCATCTCCCAAATGACAATAACCATACATATAGAAATCATCTTTTTCTTTTTCTGCTCCTACAATAAACCAAGTACCTGCTCCACAAGGATTGAAATATTTAACTAAAACTTTTGCTTTCCCCATTAAATCTATTTGATTTTCCATATTATATTTTTTAAATTTTTCTTCTAATTCTTTTGTCATTAATTCCATAACTTTACCTCTTTTCTCTATTAATTTAAAAGACTACTAAAATAATTAGTAGCCGTAATCATATATTTCTTCTTTTTCTTTATTTAAAGATATATCTTTGAATATATTTTTTTCTTTCAATGCTGTAATTAATTTATCTATTTTTTCATTAATTACTTCTCTTTCTTCTCCTGTTGGATATGCTTTAATTATCTCAATTTCTCCATTTTTATCAATAGTTTTAGTTTCTGACAAATCAGCATGTCCACATAAGTAATCACTTTTACAATTTAATTTATCTTTTATATAACAAGCAAATGCTCTAGCAAATAGTTCAGTATTACTTTGCCAATATCCATTAGTAGTTTTAGAATGTAATTCATCAAATTTTTGAGAACCTTTAAAGAAATCTGTAGTTATCGTTTCTTCTTTTCCAATCTTCACTTGAGCATCATAAACATATTTTTGATAATGTAAAATTGTTAGTTTATCATATTTTGAGATAGCATTACCTACTGTTTGTTTTCTTAATTTAGATAGTAATTCTACTATTACATTTTTTTGTGGATCATTATAATATTCCATAAAGTCATTATGAATTTTCTCATTATAATTTACTATTTTTTGTAGCAATTCATCTTTATATTTACTATCACTAGCCGAAAGATGTTCAGAAGGAAATAAACTATTTACTAAATTTTTCAACTTATTTACTTCTTTGTAATATTTATCTTCTTGTAATTTATTAGTATCTCTATTTTTTACAATCTTAAATTTAATTGTATCCATCACTTCTTTAAACTCTTCTCTAATTAAATTTTCTTTCCATAAGTTTTCTGTTATAAATCCTTCAATATTTAATTCTTTTGCTATAATATCATCTAAAGCATGCGCCCATTCGTGTGCTAAACTTCCTGCCCCATTCATTTTAGTTAAATTAATAACCTCTCTATCTGGCTCATAATGTGCTACTGCACTACTTCTCCCACGTGAGCCAAAAGCTAATGATAATTTTCCATTTAAAGATATATTTTCAGCAGAAATTGAAAGTGCTTTACTTAAATCAAGTAAAGCGTCATAACCAAAATTTAATGCTTCTTGCCTTTCGTTTTCATTTAACCAATTTCCAAATTCTCCTCCTTTAAATCCAAATGTTTTAATCATATCTTGTCCTGTTATATCTTTATCTTTTCTATAGTTTTCCCCTGTTCTAATAACATTTTGTAATTGTTCAGATCTAAATTTACTTTTCCTATTTATCTTTTTTTCATTACTTGTCGTTTTTAAATTATCTATAATATATTTTTTAGCTGTTTCTACATCTTTAATATTATTTTTAATAATACTTCCATTTTTTAATATAAAATATGAATTTTCTTTCCAACTTTCTTTTTCTAACCATTCTTCTTTAGGATAAATAAAAGTACTACTATATAACTCTCTATATACTAATACTTTTCTATCATACATAGTATCAAATTTAATATTCTTATTGTCATATAAAAGTATTTTATAATCTGCTAATAACTTTTCTTCTTGAGTATATTCAAATTGTTTTTTTGCTATTTCTCTATCAATTTTTTCTATACTTATATCTCTTATATTTTGTTCTAATTTTCTATGAAATGTATTAAAATACATTTTCCCATTAAAATAAATATTAGAATTAAAATTTATTATATCTTCCTCTGTTTTTATTTCATCTACCTTGTTTTTTATAAATATCATATCATTAATGTACTTTTTTTGAATATTATCATTTTCAATCTCTGCACAATATTTATTAATGCTTGGCTTACTTGGTAATAAATCTCTTATAAATTTCATAAAAAATACTACTCTTCTATCTAATCCACTTTCAATTAATTTACTATAATTAGGCTTTTTCCATATATTATTTTTTACTATATATTTTTTCTTTTCTGCCTCATTCATAAAATCCACATTATCTACTATTAGTCCTGATGGATTAAATAAATCTTTTCTAGCTCCACCTATTTTTTCTCCAAAATCTTGTATTTGCATAAACTCTATCTCCTTTTAATATTCTAATAATTCTTCTTTTTCAATATTGTTATCAATTATCTTTTCTACATCAATTACTTCAAATTGTTCCAATATATATGTAGCTATCTCTTCAAGTGTATAACAAGCATAATCTGACAAATAACCATTAATATATATACAATTAATATTATTATTTATTCTTCCCTCTATAACATTTCCAAATACTCCATCTTCAGTAGTTCTCAATGAGCAACTAGGCTTACATTCTTCTTTACTATTTTTTATTTCATCTGCATATTTATTTACTCCTAATGAGATACAAGCTGTATCCATTCCTATTACTGTTTCATTAAATTTTATACCTTTAGGGTGTGTAAATTTTGATAATTCATTTAACTTATACATTCCTTTTGCCATATACATATATATAGAAAACTCTATCCCTTCTACTGTATAACCTTTACATTCTTCTTGAACATCTTTAATTATCATCTCAAATTGCCAATCTTTTTTATTCAAATTTTTTCGTTCATATCTACAAGTAACTTCTTCAGTATAACTAGGATCTGATACTATTATTTTATCTAATTTCTTAATTTTTCCCTCTATTTTCAATTTCATACCTCCGTTTTTATTCTACTATTTTATTAATCTACCAAAACCATAAAACAACTCTCCATTCCACCAACCGTTTTCATATTTTCTGATTTTAACACCTTCTGGATTGCCTCCTGTATCTATAACCCATTCCGAAATTTCTCCATTAATATTCAGAGTTCCCATATAAATTCCTATATGAGAAATGCTACCAGCTATCCCTGTATTATATGTATCTTTTAAAAAAATCAAATCTCCTGCTTTTCTTTCATCAACACTTATAGGATAACAATGATTATCATAAATTCCTTTAGCTGTAGTATTTGGAATTTGTATTATATTGGTACGTGCTAAAAGATGAATTACAAGTGATGAACAATCAAAATATTCCATTTCATCATCATAAGATAGATTACTATGATCCATTACATATCTTTTACCTACATTTTTTAAAAACTCTTCATAGATTAGTTTAATTTCTTCATCTTCAATTTTCACATCTGCATAAGTATAGTTTTTATTAAATTCTTCACTAAACAGATCAAAAAAAGAATTAGAATTATATAAAATCCTAATTTGTTCTATTTCTCTATCAGAAAATTCTGTTTGATTATAGTCTACTGTTAATCCTTTATTTTTTTTATAATCATTTATTGCATAAAAGTTGTCTTTACACCAATTAATATAATCATCAAGTGAGCTATTATATACTATTTTTTTATTTTCTGTTACTACTTCTTTTTCTATAACCTCTGCTCCGTTTTCATCTGTTTTTTTCACTTCTTTTTCATAGGAATACGATTCTTCTGTTATTTTTTGTAGTAATTCTGCATTTTTAAATTTTTCTAATAGTTCTTTTTCGTAAACATCAAATACCATATCCCCATTTAACATTTGCATTATTGATAATGGTGCTTTCCAATTTATCATTCCTTTACCATTTATTGCACCTTCAACTATATTTCCTTGATTATAGTAATCAACTGTAACTGCATTATACTCATTTTGAATTGTCATCATATATTCTTCATATTCTTTTTTTGTATCACTTGACATATTTAATCCAAAAAAAGTTAGCAAACATAACATTAGCACAATTACAATAATAACTGGTGATACAGATGTTATTATAGATACTACAATTTTAGATACCTCTACAACCAATTTAATTAAAATTTGAAGCATTTTTTTAACAACTTGGTAACTTATCTTGATAAATTTTTTTGTAGCTTTATTTGACAATTTTAAAAGATTATATTGTACTTTCTTTTGAATTTTACTTTTAAATTTTTTAGTTGGCTTTGTTAATATTTTACTTGACTTACTATCTATCGACTTATTTTCTTTTTCTTTAATATTTTTATCAATCTTTCTATTTACCGATGCTATCTTGCTAAAAGTAACTCCTACGTAATTTATCCCTTTTGTAGCTGTATTTAATTTAAAATTATCTACTTTACCACTCTTTAAATTTTCAAATTTAAACTTTGTTCTAATTCCACCTATCTTAATTTTAATT
>CAYJJT010000038.1:8498-8842 GCA_964370575.1 uncultured Muribaculaceae bacterium
AATTTTCCCACTATTTTTTAATGTTTGAATTTTATTGTATATATCTTCTCTTGTTTCTATTTTCTCTTTATTTTCACCTATAATTATGCTGTTATTTACTGTAGTTCCAATTCGATTAATATTTTTTTCCGAATTTAATAAATTCTCTTTTTCTTCTTTATACCAATTATTTATATCATTTTTATTATCCATACATTAATTCCTATCTGTAATTTTCAAATTAGATGTTTGATTTAGTTGATAAATATAGCTTTCTTTTGATATTTGATTTCTAAATGCTACTTTATCTTCTCCATATACTATTATCCCTTGTCCTGATGGTGAGTCTATAACATATCTTGCTT
>CAYJJT010000039.1:0-8759 GCA_964370575.1 uncultured Muribaculaceae bacterium
TAAATTTTCCGCATTAATTTTAATATTATCTACAAGCTTATTACCTTTTATAGTAACCTCTACAATAGAAGATTTACCAGTATATAGCGTATCATCAATAATTTTTTTTTCTGCCATCATATCTTTTTGCATTTTTTGTGCTTGTTTCATCATTGCTTGTATATTCATTTTAGTTTTCCTCATATTCTACGATACCATCAAATAAATCTTCAATATCGTTTTCCTCTTTCTCTATTTTTTTTATATTGTAAATAAATTCTTTATGTATATTTTTTTCTTCATTGTATTTAAATATTTTGATTTTAGAATTAAATTCTTTTTTTATAATTTCCCATTCATCCATAGAACAAGAAATCAATTTCATATCCTTATCAAATTCTTTTTTTATTATTTTTTCTAAATCATTTAAAGATAAATTAAATATATCTGAATTATTTTTATCTTTACATACATATATTAAATATTCTTCACTACTCGCTTTTAAATCTGCATCAACTAATAGTGATATTTTTTTACTATTTTCACCACTATGGAGCAAAAAAGTTAAATCATTAAACGTATTAAAATTGTGTAAATGATCTTTTTTTATAAATCTAGATAAACAATTTTCAATTCGATTTTTTTTTATTTCTTCCATAATAGTTTTATCAAAATTATTTTGATTTGAAACTATCTTATTATTTTCTAGTTTTTTTTCTTTTTTTTCTAAATTATTACTTTTATCAGAAAGTTTTTTTTCTTCTTTTGGTTTAGTTTTAATGCATTTTCCTATTGATTCTGATGATTCACTTACCATCTGAATCAAAGCAAGTTCAAATATTAATTTGGAATTATTTGAATATTTCATATCATTTAAAGCTTCATTAAATATTTTAACCATTTCCATAATATTATTTTTTTTTATTTCCTGGGAAATATTTTTGTATTCATTTATTAGTTCTTTGTTCACTTCTAAATATTTAGGAGCAATTTTGAACAATAAAATATTTCGTAAGTAATGTAATATTTCTTCAATGAGTTTATAAAAATTTATCCCCATTGAATTATATTTTTCAATCAAATTTAAATTTTCTACTAAGTTTTCATTTTTTATATTTTTTATCATCTCGAATATTTCATTCAATGAAACAGTACCATTTATTAAATGAACATCTTCTACTGTTATGTCATTATTTTTATAAGCTATAATTTGATCCAACAAACTTAAAGCATCTCTCATTCCTCCATCTGATAATCTCGCTATTTCTAACAACGATTCTTCTGAAATATTTATTTTTTCTTCTGAAACAACATCGTTTAATCTTTTGACAATTGAATCCGAATCTATCTTTTTAAAATCAAATCTCTGACAGCTCGATAAAATTGTAGTAGGTATTTTATGAGGATCAGTTGTTGCTAATATAAATATTACATGTGCAGGAGGTTCTTCTAAAGTCTTTAATAAAGCGTTGAATGCCCCTATTGTTAACATATGTACTTCATCTATTATATAAATTTTATATTTTCCTAAGGATGGCACTAGGCCAACTTTACTCTTAATTTCTCTTATTTCATCAACACCATTATTTGATGCTGCATCTATTTCAATAATATCAATATTGGTATTATTATTACTTTGTGTACATGATATACATTCATTACAATGAACATCATTTATTTTATTTAAACAGTTTATAGTTTTTCCTAATAATTTTGCAACACTAGTTTTACCAGTCCCCCTAGGACCAGTAAATAAGTAAGCATGATTCAAACAATCATTTTTAATTTCATTCATTAAAGTCTTAACAATAACTTTTTGGCCTACTATTTCATCAAAATTTTTAGCTCTATATTTTCTATACAATGCTTGATACATAACCCACCTCACTTAACAATTATACCATTTTTAACTATTTTATAAAAGACAGTAACTTTAATTACTGCCTTTTTGCTTTGAAAAATTTTTTCAACATATTTATATTTTTTTCACTAATATTTGTTTGAATTACTTCTATAGAATGGTTATACTCTTTATTTCTTATTACTCCACTTATTTTACTTGCAAATCCGAATTTATCATTATTTAACTCATAATATATTTTTTTTATTCTAGCTTGCATTGCTGCTCCCGAACACATTAAACAAGGTTCCATAGTTGCATACATTTCACAATCGATTAATCTCCAATCATTTTTATTTTCACATGCCTCTTTTATAGCAATTATTTCTGCATGTGCAGTTGGATCATTTGTAAGTTCTTTCTTATTATAACCTTCGCCAATTATTTCGTTATTAAAAACAATTACCGCACCTACTGGCACATCTCCATTATTATTAGCTATTTCCGCCAACTCTATAGCACGTTTCATAAATTTATTTTTCATTGTTTCTCCCTATAAAAAAAGCACACACAAACAGAGGTTTTTAAGGCTGCTATTTTCCAATCCTGACCTAATTCAAACATATTTGTTGCGCATATCTAATATATCACACATTTATATTTTGAATCAATTTTTTATATATTTCACAAAGAATATCGGTTTATTTTATTATTTTTTTTATACATCTTTTTATATGTTTCACGTGGAACATTGGTTTATTTTGTTGAAATTTATATTTTTATATATCTATTTATATGTTTTACATGGAACATTAGTTTATTTTGTTGAAATTTATATTTTTATACATCTTTTTATATGTTTCACGTGGAACATTGGTTTATTTTGTTGAAATTTATATTTTTATATATCTATTTATATGTTTTACATGGAACATTAGTTTATTTTGTTGAAATTTATATTTTTATACATCTTTTTATATGTTTCACGTGGAACATTGGTTTATTTTGTTGAAATTTATATTTTTATATATCTATTTATATGTTTTACATGGAACATTAGTTTATTTTGTTGAAGTTTATATTTATATATATCTATTTATATGTTTCACGTGGAACATTAGTTTATTTTGTTGAAGTTTATATTTTTATACATCTTTTTATATGTTTCACGTGGAACATTGGTTTATAGTTTCAATACTTTACATTTCTATATTTTATAACAAAAAGAAGAAATTATTCAGTTTCTTCTTTTTCTAATTCAGCATTATCTTCTTTTTTAATAAGTGCTACTGTACTTACTGTTTGATTGTTTTTTAAATTGATTAATTTAACACCTTGTGCAACACGTCCAGTTTTAGAAACTTGTGATATTTCCATTCTAATTATAATTCCGTTATTAGTTATAATCATCAAATCTTCGTTTGAGGAAATGATTTTAAACGATACTATATTTCCGTTTTTTTCTGTGATATTTAACGCTTTAACACCTTTACTACCTCTATGAGTTAATCTGTATTCATCAATGTTTGTTTTTTTACCATATCCATTTTCAGTAATAACTAAAACTTCTTGGTTGTCAGTTGCGATTTCACATCCAACTACTAAACCTCCGTTTAAATCAATACCTCTAACACCTGATGCAGTACGACCCATTACTCTAATTTCATTTTCATCGAAACGAATCATTCTCCCTAAATTGCTAGCAATTAAAATTTCGTTTTTACCATTTGTTTTCTTAACATCTAATAAAAAATCATCCTCTTTTAAAGAAATAGCTATTTTACCACTAGCTCTAATCCTATCAAATTCTGAAATATTAGTTCTTTTTACTAAACCTTTTTGTGTACAAAATACAATATAATTATTTTCTTCTTCTTTACTTACTTTTAAAAGACTATTTATTCTTTCATCTTTTTCTATAGGAATTAAATTAACAATTGGTAAACCTTTAGCCTGTCTACTAAATAATGGTACTTCATACCCTTTCATTCTATATACTTTACCTTTATTAGTAAAAAACATTATATAATCATGCGTGGTCATTGAAACAATATTTTCGACAAAATCTTCTTCATTAGTTGCCATACCTTTAATTCCTACACCACCACGATTTTGTGTTTTATAAGTTTCACTATTTATTCTTTTAATATAACCTTTATTAGTAAGTGTAATAACAATATCCTCTACTGGAATTAATGATTCGTCTTCAATGTATTCAATTGATGTCATATCTATTTCTGTACGACGTTCATTCGCAAATTTTCTTTTTATTTCTAACATTTCTTCTTTAATTATTGTTAATACTCTAATTTCATTAGCTAAAATATCTTTAAAATCAGCAATTTGCTTAGCTAATTCTTCTAATTCATTAATTATTTTATCTTTTTCTAGACCAGTTAATCTTCTTAATCTCATATCTAGTATAGCAGTTGATTGTATCATATCTAAACCAAATCTACTTATTAATTCTTCTTTAGCAAGTTGCTCAGTTTTAGATTCTTTTATGATTTTTATTACTTCATCAATATGATCTAACGCAATTTTTAATCCTGCTAATATATGATATCTTTCTTCTGCTTTTTTTAATATAAATTTAGTTCTTCTCACAATAACTTCTTTTTGGAAATCTACATAATGCATTAAAATATTTTTCAATCCTAATGTATGCGGTCTACCATTATGCAACATTAATAAGTTTATTCCATAAGACGATTGTAACTGTGTATATTTATATAAATTATTTAATACTACATTCGCATTAGCTTCTTTTTTTAATTCTACAACTAATTTAAAACCGTTTTTAAGCGACGTTTCATCTCTTAAGTCAGATATACCCATAAGTACTTTGTCACGCACTAATTCAGCTATTTTCATCTGCAATGATGAGGTATTAGTTTGATATGGTACCTCAGTAATTACAATATTACTTTTATTTTTCAATTCTTCAATATGAACTTTCCCTCTTATCACTATAGATCCACGACCTGTTTCATACGCTTTAATAATACCAGAATTACCTAGGATAGTTCCTCCTGTTGGAAAATCTGGACCTTTAATATGTGCCATTAATTCAGGTAATGTTATTTCATTATTATCAATATATGCTACTGCAGCATCTATTACTTCTCCCAAATTATGTGGAGGTATATTTGTAGCCATACCTACTGCAATACCAGTAGTACCATTTACTAAAATATTAGGAAATCTACATGGCAAAACTTCTGGTTCTTTTAATGAAGCATCAAAATTATCTCTCATATTAACAGTTTGTTTATCGATATCTCTAAGTAATTCCATAGAAATTTTTGATAATCTAGACTCTGTGTAACGGTGAGCTGCTGCTGTTGAACCATCTATAGCCCCAAAGTTACCATGACCATCAATTAAAACATGTCTATAACTAAAATCTTGAGCCATTCTTACCATTGTATCATATATAGCTGAATCACCATGAGGATGGAAACTACCCATTACATCTCCAACAGTTTTTGCAGATTTAACATGTGGTTTATCCGGAGTATATCCATTACCATTCATTGCATATAAAATTCTTCTGTGAACTGGCTTTAATCCATCTCTTAAATCAGGCAATGCACGTGAAATAATAACACTCATTGAGTAATCTAAAAATGAATTTTTTACTTCTTTTTCTATATTTATAATATCTAATTTATCCATTTTTTCCTCCTATATATCTAAATTTTCTACATTAAGAGCATTTTCTTCAATGAAATTTCTTCTTGGCTCTACTTCTTCACCCATTAGTATTTCAAATATTTCATCGGCAAGTATTGCATCTTCTATAGTTATTTTACGTAGTGTTCTATTTTCAATATGCATAGTTGTTATACTTAACTCTTCTTTATCCATTTCTCCAAGACCTTTCATACGTGCTACACTAAATCTTGTTTTTGGGTCTAAAGATGCAATATATTCATCTTTTTCTTCTTCAGTTAAAAAATATTTTACATTTTTACCATGAGTGACTCTAAATAAAGGGGGTTGTGCTGCATATACATATCCAGCTGTTATAACTGGTTTAAAAAATCTATATAGTAGTGTTAATAATAGAGTTCTAATGTGAGCTCCATCTACATCGGCATCTGTCATTATAATTATTTTATGATATCTACAATTTTCAAGATTAAAATCTTCTCCAATTCCAGTTTGTAATGCTGTAATTAAACTTCTAATTTCTGCATTTCCCAGTATTTTGTCTAATCTAGCTTTTTCTACATTTAATATTTTACCTCTAAGAGGTAAAATTGCTTGGGTAATAGCATCTCTTCCTTGTTTAGCTGCTCCTGCTGCAGAGTCCCCCTCTACTATAAATAATTCACACTCCTCAGGATTTTTAGAAGAACATTTTGCTAATTTAGTCCATTCTGCAGTAAAATCATTTTCTTTAGGTTTTCTAATTAATTCACGTGCTCTTTTAGCCGCTACTCTTGCTCTTGATGCAGTAATACCTTTTTCTACAATTATCTTAGCAGAAGTAGGATTTTCTAATAAAAATCTTTCAAATCCTTCACTTACAATATCACTCGCAATCTTTCTTACTTCAGCATTTCCAAGTTTAGTCTTAGTTTGTCCCTCGAATTGTGGATTTGGATGCTTACATGAAACAATCATAGTAAGTCCTTCTCTAACATCATCTCCACTTAAATTATCATCTTTTTCTTTTAAAATATTATTATTTTTACCATAATTATTAATAATACGGGTTAATGCCATTTTAACACCATCTTCATGTGTTCCACCTTCATGCGTATTTATATTATTAGTAAATGAATAAATATTTTGAGAAAAACCAGAATTATATTGTAAAGCTACTTCTAAAGTAATTCCTTCTCTTTCACCTTCAAAATAAACAATTTGTTCATGAATAGGGGTCTTAGTTTTATTAATCATTTCTACATATGCACTAATTCCACCTTCATAAATGAATTCATCTTTTTTTATTTCTTCTTCACGATCATCAACTAAGATTATTTTTAACCCTTTATTCAAAAATGCAAGTTCTTTTATTCTATTTTTTAAAATATCATATTCATATACTTGAGTTTCAGTAAAAATTGTTTTATCTGGTTTAAAAGTAACAACTGTTCCAGTTCTATCTTGATCACATTCACCTATTACTTCTAAAGGTTTAACAGTGTTACCACCATTTTCAAATCTTATGTGATGAACTTTTGAATTTTGATAAACTTTTACTTCTACCCATTCACTTAATGCATTTACTACAGATGCTCCAACACCGTGAAGTCCCCCAGATACTTTGTATCCTCCTCCACCAAATTTACCACCTGCATGTAATACAGTATATACTGTTTCTACTGTAGATAATCCTGTTTTTGAATGTATACCAGTAGGTATCCCACGTCCATCATCTTTTACTGTAATAGAATTGTCTTTATTTATAATTACCTCTATATCATCACAATAACCAGCTAATGCTTCATCAATAGCATTGTCAACTATTTCCCAAACTAAATGATGTAGTCCTTTTCCACTTGTTGTACCAATATACATTCCTGGTCTTTTTCTTACTGCTTCTAATCCTTCTAATACTTGAATATTTGAAGCATCATAATTTTTATTATCATTCATTTTCTTCTTTTCCTTTCAGATTTTTTATTTTTCCATTTTCTATTCTAATTAATTTAGATTTAGATAATATTTTTTTATCTATATTATCTAAGTCAGTAGTTGTTATAATGACTTGATTATCATTGATAATATAAGACAAAAGATTATTTTTTTTACTAGAATCTAATTCACTAAATACATCGTCAAGTAATATTATAGGAATATAGTTATTTTCTTTCATTAATAATACTTCACTTAGTTTCAATGCAAGAATTGCTAGTCTCTGTTGACCTTGTGAACCAAAAAATTTCAAATTTTTATTTCCAAAATTAATTTCAAAATCATCTTTATGAGGACCAATCAAGCTAATTCCTTGCTTTTCCTCACTGGAACGTATTTTTTTTAACTTTTCATAAATTTGTTCTTTTGTAGGAATAGTATCAGTTATAGAATTTTTATAATTTAATTTCAAATTATCTAAACCACTTATTTCTTTATAAATATCAACTATTTTTTTATTTATTTTCTCAACATAATCATATCTACATTTATATACATCAATCATTTTATCAACAAAATAATTATTTAGAATATCAAAATAATTACTATCATTTACTAATTTATTTTTATACTTTTTTAAATAATCATTTCTCATCTTTAATATTTTTTTATAATCACTAATTATTTTAATATAAGAAGGATCAAATTGACTGATTTCAATATTTAAAAATCTTCTTCTAACTGATGGATAGCCTTTAATTAATTCTAAATCTTCAGGAAAAAATATTATTATTTTTATTTTAGAAATATAATCACTTATTTTTTTAATTTCATATTTATTTATCTTTATTTTTTTAAGAGATTGATTTAAATTAATTTCAAATTCTTGTTTAATTTTATTATTTATAAATAAACCACTAATATTACTATGTGTTTTACCTTCCATAATCAAATTATTGTCAATAAATGAACGATGCGATTTTGTTAATCCTAAAAAATATATACTTTCCAATAAATTTGTTTTTCCCTGACCATTGTCTCCATATATAATGTTTATTCCCTTATTAAAACTAACAGATATTTTTTTATAATTGCGAAAATTAGTAATATTTACTTTTTTAATATACATTTTTATCACCTTTTTCTCTTAAAATGCCTTTAATTTCAATTTTAGGTACACCATGTAGGGTTCTATAACACTTAATATTATACCATAAATAGAGTGTTTTTTATATAAAAAAACAACCTTATGGTTATTTTTTTATTATTTATGATAATTTTCTTCTTTTTAAAATATTTGCTAATCTCATAGATCTAACAATTTGATTTTCAAAAGCTCCAATTGACATAT
>CAYJJT010000040.1:0-8518 GCA_964370575.1 uncultured Muribaculaceae bacterium
AGCCTCGACAATCTCTCGATTATCAAGGCTTTTGGCGGTATGGACGGAAGATGAACTTTCGCCTCATTCTCCTAACTACCAATATTTTACAAATTCCTTTTTGTTAATCTCCCACGAATTACACTACGAAAAATCTTCGCTGAATTTCTGCGCCTTGCAGTTCGTCTGTTTTGGTAAAGCAAAGATAGTGAGCCATTCTCAGAAAACCAAATTAATATTGTTTATTTCAAGTGATTTCGATTAAACGAATAATTATTTTAAATTAAAATAGAATATCAACGATAAGAACATATTACATTATGAGTACGAATATGGATTTCCTCACCAAGATAAAGTTCGGCAACATTTATTAATTTTGCATTATGAGATACAGAACCGTTATAAGTCATTTTAAGATAACGTGATAAAATTAAGTAATTAGCGTAAAACCTCAAAGAATTAGCATAAGAGCTAGGCACGACCTTTAGTCGATTAAGCTAGTGATGCAAGGATTAAACTAAATACAGATCAGCGAGCTTTCAGGGCTAAGGACTCAAAAGGCTTACTGACAAGCAGTGTTGAATAAAAGAATCAAGAAAAGCACTAAATAATAAGAAGTTAAAGCTTGGAATAAAAAAGCGACAGACATCTTTTCTAAGATGATCGAGTAGAGTATTCATTTATGGATATTAATAGAGGGTATTACTCTATAGGAATGATGACAAGAATGTATAACCACGTTAGTATTATGACTATAAAAGCGAGACCGATGTAGTCAGTGAAAAGAGAATAGAAAACTTACGCAACAAATAATCTATTCTCACTCTAAGGCATGTTACGATTAACCTCACATTGCCACAGAAATTTGCTCTAACGAAGAGTTTGTGAGCATAAACATAGTAGTACTATATACATGAGTGGGCATACATAGCAAATACTACCCAAAATTTAGGATTGTAACGACAAATTTCAATCATAACTATTATAGTTATTAATTTTGCAATAATTACAAGCAGAAAAGAAAGCTCATTTACAAATAACAACACTAATTATTTTGTTATTTGTAAATATAACATTAAATTTGTTATGCAATAATTAAAATAGGAATTATTCTCGTAATTTACTGCTAGTACTTATAGTATTCAGTTTACAATAAATTTAGTTGTTCATTGACATTTTGATTTGAAATTGGTTAGGCGAATAGCTCTTAAATTGAAGTTTAGCCGAGTGCAGAGATACTCTATATATATTATTTCGTATGTAAAAAGTATTTCAGCTCCACCTATATGCGAATAACATCGTGCGACTCACTATGATGCGAAAATATCGATATTAAAGGAATTGGGATAAAACTTTAAGTATTTTACACTCAAAAACATATTATCATTAGCACGAGTTATTATAAATGAATTCGATGCAACGAAGAGGCTCGAAACTAACATGTGTCTATCAACGACATAGATAACAAAAGGCTTAAACAAGATAATATCCAACATGCTACCTCTATGACATTTGCCGTAAATAATATAACAAAGGGTGGAATTTTACTGTAAATCAAGCCTTCAACACCTTAAGCATTCCATGAAAATATCGCTCTAAGCCCACTTAATAGCTTGATATTGGTTGATATAGTCATTGAATCGAGGGTATCAGTGAGATTATCTGCATGTGATTGGGGCAACCTATCACACGAGTGTATAAATTGTATAAGTCAACGAGCACCCCACCAAAATCAACAAGTATTCGTTAGTTGCGCTTTTCGCTGGTGCAGATTAGTGAAGATTGATTTACACACGACTTTAAACTAAGGTGATATAGTTTACTGCTGAGAGCTTTTAGGTACAAGCAGATATATCGTTTATAAGAGATATGAAATGCCCGAAGAGAAGTCGTATAAACTGATTCCTACAATTCATTTCTCGACTATGAAAATCACTTTTATAATACTTCACATATTTGTCAATATCATATAGAGAGATAAACGACAGCACCTGCGCAAACGCATATTTACCCTGATTGATAGCGATAACTCTATTTAATAGCACTAGCTTACAACTTATTTCAAATCAAAGTGCACACAACAATAAAATATTAGTATATTACAAAGTGTTCTAAAAAACATTACTAGTACTAGTGATTATAAAATTTCAATATATGTTATGCACCGAACTTAAACATCAGAAGTGATTATCACCAAATAATAATAGTAAATATTAACATTTATCATTCATGCATATACCTAGAATAATACATCAAGTTTGGGAGGGACATAGAGAACCTCAAATACCTACACGGCTTAAAATTCTTTCTGAAACATGGAAAGAAAAAAACCCATCATGGGAATATCGACTATGGGGAAAAAACGAAATGGATGAACTTTTACGTACTCATTTTGCAGACTTTGAACCTACTTACAGGGAATTCAAGCATGACGTGCAAAGATGGGATGCTATACGCTACATGATATTGTATATTTATGGTGGCGTATATACCGATTTAGATACAGAATGCTACAGATCTATCGACACTCTTCTTGAAGATAAAGAAATTTGTATAGGTTTAGAGCCTGATGAACATATTCATCAGGGATATCCAAAACCATTTATCGGTAATGCATTTATGTGCTCGATATCCTCTCATGTTTTTTGGCTTGATGTATTGCATGCGATTAAGCAGAATGTTATTGCAAATGACAACATTAAGCACAAAGGTACATATGTTTTATCTACCACTGGCCCATTAATGATGTCAGAAACTATAGCAAAATATAAATCAAGTAAAAAAATAGACTTATTATTAGCAAAGGATGTTGCTCCAGTTTCTAAATTTGATATGATTGATATGATAAATGGGAATACTAAAAAATTTGAAAACAAAATAAAAGATGCATATTGTGCGCATTATTTTTTTGGATCATGGGAAGAGAATTTTTCATTATATAAAACGTATGAGTATGCATAATCTAAAGAATGATAAAAAAATCAGCAAATTTGCTAGAAAATTCTTATTACAAGGAGAATTACTGCCTAACATCTTAGTCAATGGTAAAATAGAGGCTACTATTTTTTGTTATCAATATAGTCAATTATCAAAAAGTATTTTATTCGAAGAATATGCTGATGAACTTCTAGATAGTATAAATCATAATATCTATGATAACAATATAACATTTTCAAGCGGAATTTCAGGAGTTGCTTGGGGTTGTTTATATTTAGCTTATATGCAGTTTGTTGATCCAGACATTAGTGATGCGTTAGATGAAATAGATATTACTATAATGAAAAATGACCCTAGAAGATTTACAGATAACTCTTTTGATACTGGTTTTGAGGGGATACTATATTATGTCAATACTAGGTTGCTTTACGCACACCATAACAATGAAGTACGACCTTTCGATGATCTATATATTAATGATATAAATACTGCAATAAAAAATAATATAAATAATAACGTTACTAACAAACAGCAGGATATTTTTTTAGATATTCAAAATGGCAATATGGTAAAACCAGATTTTGAACCAGGGCTGCTCAATCTCAGTTTTTCTGAATGTTTTTGATTATCACATATATTAAATCACAGCTCAAAATCCATAGTTAACTATTTGCTAACAATGGAAGTTTTAACTTTAAACAAGCAATATTTCAAAACAGTTTAAAATTCAAATGATAATAAATAGTGAAATTATTTCAAATTTTAATACACCATTAGTATTAATGTTCGACAATCTTTACCTGAGTGAAAACAACTATATCAACAGCATAAAACTCCCATATTATGCTAAAATTAACACTATTGTACGATTTGGCAAGTATTGTAGTACGCTATTCCAAATGTAATGATAAGCATAGTACGCTTTAATGGGATACATAAAAAAAATAATAAAGAATTAGAGGCGAAAGCAAAAGATAGAAGATGAAATGCGATAGTACATAGATCCATACAGCGAAGATACTCAATAACAGCTTTCACGATAGAGGTAGCGTAAAGTAATTCGAGACGCATTACGAATTAGTTATACATAAGAAACTTACTATAAATTAGTCGAAAAATAATCAGAGCTAGGATATTAGATTATGCCAAATACAGAAATACGATACAATGATGAAACAGTAGAAATTCTAGATAAAGTACCTTCATGGCTAACACGTTGGGGGTTATCTGTGATTTTTATGATATTTTTAGGCTTCGTTACAGCCAGTTATTTGATGAAATTCCCCCAAATATTAACAGCTCCAATTATTTTAACAACGTCGGCTCCTCCCGTTGATTTAGTAGTTAAAACATCTGGTAGAATAGATACTATTCTTGTGAAAAATGGGAGTACAGTTACCAAAAATCAAATTATAGCCGTACTAGAAAATAGCTCTAATTCCAATGATGTCTTAGTGGTGCGCGATAGCTTGTTAAAATTTAATATAAATAATAACAATCAATGGATTGAAAAGAGTTACAGTATGGGTGATTTACAGTCTAGCTTTTCTGATTTTAGAATGTTATATAATGACTATATAAGTTATCTTGAAATTAGTAATATCAATAGGCGCATATCCATACTTTTATCTCAGCTAGACAAATACAAAGACTATGTATATCACCAAGAGAGACAGTATCAAATAATGTTAGAAGATTACTCATTGTCACAACAACGATTTAACCGAGATTCAACCTTGTTCATTAAAGGCGTATCATCTCTTTACGAATATGAAGATAGTCGTAAAGAATTAATGCAAAAAAAGAGTAATCTTGAAGAGAATCGAGCAGCAATTATCAATTCTGAGATGTCATCTCTTCAAGTTAGGGGGCAAATTATTGAACTACAAATGCAACTAGAGCTTGAAACAAATACATATTTGAATCAAATAAATGAGAATAAAAGTCGATTAGAGGCTCTAATCGAGCAATGGCAGCAGAATTATCTTTTAGTTAGCCCTATCGATGGTCAATTATCATTTGTAAAGTACTGGAGCAGTAATCAAAATGTCATTGCATCTGAAAAACTAGCAACGATTGTTTCCAAGAATAGAAATAAAGTAATTGGTCGGATGCATGTTCCTTCGCATGGTTTCGGGAAGGTTAAAATAGGGCAAACAGTAAACGTTAAACTAGATGGATATCCTTACACAGAGTACGGTATATTAAAAGGAAAAGTAGACCGAATATCTGCAGTGCCTGATATAGATGGGTATATCGTAGAGATATCATATCCTAATGGCTTGATTTCAACATACAAAAAAAATTTAAATCTTATCCATCAAATGAGTGGTGTGGGGGAAATCATTACACGTGACGAGAGGTTAATATTCAAGTTTTTCAATCCTATCCGAGCATTTTTTGATAAGGTTAGTAACTAAAAAGGAAACCAACTGAATAATTCTATATTTGATTTAGATTAATGAGTCACTATCATTTTGGAGTAATTACGATTACAACTAAAGATAGTCTCAACAAAGTATGCTATATGTTTAAATTGAAGATTAGTATAGATAACTTAGGTATAGTATTATTGTTGCTCAATAACAATAATTCGATTACTAGTTGCGAAACCATCTTGGATAAAAGATTTCGCAACTAGATAAGTATAGCTTGTAATCCGATTCCTACGAGCCCGTGCTTCAAGCCATATTTTTCATCTTCTGGAATATTTTCTAAGCTAAAGCCTGCATGGCGAGATTTTACATCTTTTTGATTTAGCTGCTCCACGGTCTGCTCCTTGGATAGTTTTGGAACAAAAGGAAATAGATATTTAGTGTTATCTATATTTGTAATTTTCAACAATTTATTAATTTTATGATTAGAGATATTTAGTTTGAGTAGTTCAGTAAGTAGATGATAAAGCTGAGGATGGGATTCTCCTTTATCAACTTGCTTATCTAGTTCATCAACAAGTAATGTGGTATGATATTTCAAATCCAATACCTTCATATTCTCCTTATCACTCACCCTATAATGCAAACGTGAAATATAATAATAACCTATGGAAATGACCAAACTTATGACTTTATCCATGTTATGTGTTAACTCATTATTTATTCTTATATCTATTTCTTCTAGCACATCATCGCTTTCTGCATCTACGTATTTATTTTGAATAAGATACTCAACAGCCCAAGCTATACCAGTGATTCCATTTTCAAAATTAATAGGTAATCCATCATGCAATGACTCTATGACAGAATCCAATAAATCTCCTGCGATATTGGAGAATATATCATTACTTCGAACCCTACTTATGATATAAAAGTATAAAACTATCCCCATCTTCCCATGAAGTATTCCTAAGTCTTCGATCATGTTTGAGTTCACAATCAAAGCATTAACAATACGTTGCTCTCTTGTAAATATTATTTTCTTCATTATTATGATTGATTATAAGTTAGTTCATCTACTAAAGCAAGGTAACGTTGATTCATAAGTTTAAACTGATAATGATCCAAATACCACTGTCTAGCTTTTTTTCGTAACCTATTTGTTAATTCCTCATCTACTAACAATCTTAACATTGCTTCATAAAGCTCTCTTTCAAAAACTGACTTTCTTTCTCGGCAATTTACAGTTAAACTATTTTCCATATTATGGAACATATCCCTTACTCCTCTAGCATTGGTAGCAACTATTGGTAGACCATGCATTAACATCTCAATACCAACAAAACTACATTCCTCGGATAGTGATGGTAAAATTCCTATATCTGCAATACTATACCATTTATATAATTCCTTTTGTGATATACGACCTGTAAAAGTAATCTTTATCGCTGCTTTGCCAAGGGTATTTAAAACAGTGCTAAATTCACCATCTCCTACAAAAACTAATCTACAATTAGAGTAATCACTCACGAGTCTGTTAAAAGCTAAAACAAGAGTATCAACTCCTTTTAACTTATCTAATCTACCAGCGTACAATATGATTTTTTCATTTTGATTAATAGATAGTTCATTTTTTAATATGCATTTTGACGTATTATGCTTTAAGTTATCTTTCAAGCCGTTGGGAATTAACGATAATTTATTTTTATCAATACCGTAAATTTTTTTCAATACCCTTAAAGAATCATTTGACAATGCTACAATTTTATCAAAATATTGCATCTCATTTTTGCTAATATTTATCAACTGTTCAATTTGCAATTCCTCATTATTTGACACATTAAACCGATTTAATCTATTATCTCTTCCTTTTGTTATCCAAATCCATTGAAAGGCATGAACAATACCCAAAATTTGAATATCTGCATATTTCTCTTTAAAGTGTTTGGCTGCTTTAAAGTGTGCTGCGTAGCTAAAAAAAATTGCCGATTCATTAACCTCATCGATATATAGTGATAAAATATCGACCACTCCATCAATACCATTAGGGATGCATATTTTTATATGTGAATGTAATTCTATTATTTCCAATTCATTGTTATTAGAAAATAACTCTATCAAATAAACATTAAAATCGGTCGTTCTGAAAAAATATTTTAATGCTTTTATAAATGTACCTATACCATAAGCTTTTGAAGCTGATATATTTTGGTCAAAAATTATTATATTCTTCATATAAGCGTGTTTTGTAGTTTCTTAATTTATCAAAAAAAGGTTATAAAAGATTAAAAAAACTAATTAGTCACATACTACGCTAATTCAGTGTATTAAATCAATCTCATTTTCGTATGTAGATTGCAATTACACATTGTTTGGCATCTAAAACAGATGATATGCGATTGATTTAAGAGGATAATCGATACTTTCTTTTATTTAGTTTTGGTTTTATCTCTTTATTTTTTCACTTTAAATTATAAGTTACCTCCAACATATCATCCACAAGGGTATTTTGTCAAGTAAACCTATATTTTCGTTATTATTATCTACATTTTCAGCATGATTGGCTATTTGTTAACTACCTAATTCCAGTTGATTCTTTACCAGTTCGTAATAATTCCCTTTTTTAGCAACAAGTTCAGTGTGTGTACCAACCTCCTTTATCTCCCCTTTTTCGAGGACTACGATCTTATCTGAATTTCTAACAGTGCTCAATCTATGTGCCACAACTACTACGGTTTTACCATCAAAGAAAGTTTGTAATCGTCCCATAATCGCTTTTTCGTTGTTAGCATCAAGAGAATTGGTCGCTTCGTCAAACATTATATATTTTGCATCTTTATATGCTGCACGAGCAATTAATATGCGTTGTTTTTGCCCAATACTTAATCCACTACCTTCGGCACCTATCTTTGTATTGTAACGAAGAGGTAATGTCTCTATAAATTCACGAATATTGGCAATTTCAGCTGCACTTTTAATCCTTTCCAGATTTGGAGTGTCATCAGCAACCCCAATATTAGCCGCTATCGTATCTGAAAATATGAAACCCTCTTGCATTACAGTGGCACAGTGGCTACGCCACTTACTATCACTATACATCTTAAGTGGCACAGAACCTAGGCTTACCTCACCCACAACAGGTTCATAGAAGCCTAGTATTAATTTTAAAAGGGTTGTTTTTCCACTACCACTAGTTCCAACCAAAGCAGTCACTTTTCCGGCTTCAA
>CAYJJT010000041.1:0-8002 GCA_964370575.1 uncultured Muribaculaceae bacterium
GAATATTTATGTCATTGTCGTGTGTAGAGTCATCAGGACTTTGAACCGCTAATATGCCATCCATAATCAGGCTTTGGTTATCCAATTCCTCTTGATATGACACCAGCGTTTCCTCTAATGCGCTTAAATCTTCTTCGAAAAGTGTTATATGTTCCTCTAAGGCAATGATTTCATTATCCTTCAACTCAATCATTTGGTTAAAATCAAGCAGCAAATATATTGAGAAAGCGAATGCAATAGCAATTGTAGTAAAAATTAGCGGTACAACCTTGTTTGCGCTTGATAGCGAACGTCTATTTTTATCATCAAAGTTGTCTCTTCCAACTTTAATTTTTTTGCCAATATCATCATAAACGAAAAATCCTTCCAACTTTTCAACTTTTCCATTTTTCCATTGAAAGAAACCTTGTGTTTTCTGCACAGGGTCTATAACATATGCTATTTGAAAGGGCAAATTGAAAAAGTTTTCTTGTATAAACATATCATAACTGGACAGAAAGATGCCATAATCGGGGTGTGTATGATGCCATCCTATAATATTAAGGTCTTTGTATTTGGAATCATGTTCTTTATGAATATACTCCCATGTGTCATGAGTAAAGGTAAGTGTAGCTGCAGAAGCATCTGTATACTTAGCTTCTATGTAATCACTAATGATTACATTACACTTGCCAAATGACTCTGAATAAGTGCCAATCAAAATACTACCTAATTCTTTTTTTGTAGTTTCACTCGAATATTTTTCTAATCTATAGTAAACATCTTGCTTGATATACACCTTTACGTCATCAGGCTGAATATTTCCAATTGATAAAAAATTTAATGGCAGATCGATGTTATTGTTTACATTCGTTTTTTCGTCATCAATTTCAATTTGAAAATTCTTTTCCATTCTATCACCACTTCTCCTAAAATCTATTAATCAACAGGTAAGTTTTCATCTTCTGGTATAGTAGATGCCTCCTGATCATCAATGTTTTGATTGTTTATTGAATAAAGTTGCTCCTGCAACAGGATAATTTGTTGTTGAAGATTGGCTAAACTTTGATTAGCTGTAGATACAATGGTTTCTTGTTGTGATTGTAAAACATCTATCTCATTTTCTAAATCACTTATGCGTAGACCAGCAATAATTGCAACAATTAATAACAACGTAATCATGAACATTTGTATCCATGAAACAATACTATTGTTTGACTTATAGACTACCGAGGGCTCATTTTTAGTTTTTATTTCTTTTCCTTGTTCATCAAATAAGTAAAAACCCTTGCTCTGTACTAATTCGCCATCTTTCCATAAGAAAAATCCCTCATCTTTTTGTATGGGGTCTATTACATAAGCCACATTGTAATCTTCTTTGAAGAAATTATCATGTATAAATCTATCGTATTCAGAAAGAAAAATACCAAAATCCGGATGTGTATGAATCCACCCTAAAATTTTTTTATTCCTATGATTTCGTTTTATTTGACTATGACAATATTCCCAAGTCTCATGTGTGAACTTTAGTGTCGTAGGTGTTGCTTCGCAATGCTTAGCTTCAATAAATGCAGAGATAATAATATGTGTTTTTCCAAACTCCTCTATAAACGAGCCTACTAAGAAACCACCACTTTCGTTTTTTGTTTTGTTTGCCGTAAAACGGTGGATCGCTTTGTACACAGATTGGTGTATATATATTTTTTTATCGGAATCAAACGAGTCACCAATCCTCATAATATTTTGAGGTAGGTGGCTATTACTTACTGAGTTGTCTTTTGTCTTTTTTTTACTTGAAATAATAGATCACTCCTCTATGTTAATCTCAAAGTCAGTTCTCTCACTTGGGTCTACATATTGTTTTGGTTTTCTTTTTATAAGTATATAAGAGATCAAGATGACATTTAATAATATAGAAAAC
The DNA here is from genome assembly GCA_964370575.1 of uncultured Muribaculaceae bacterium. GTDB lineage: Bacteria > Bacillota_I > Bacilli_A > RF39 > UBA660 > MGBC107952. Next base: position 1,901 of record CAYJJT010000041.1, read on the forward strand.
GCTAATGCAAAAAACAACCAGTCTTTATTATTTCCCAATTCTTGCTCTGTCGCAAAATCTTTTTGATCGTTATTCGTCTCATTATGCTCGCGTGGAATCATAGGTTCATTGTTTGCGGAATATGGCAGCAAGCCTTCAATATTGCCATCTTCATTAAATATAATACCGTTTTCTTCGAGTAACTCGATTGTATCATAAATGGGTATTGCTAAACCGATACCCTCAGAGTCTGATAATTTCAAAGTGTTAATTCCGAGCACTTCTCCTGAAGAATTTAGAAGTGGTCCACCGCTATTCCCACTATTTATCGGTGCATCTACTTGTATATAAGAGATCCCACCTATTAGGCGATTTTTAGCAGATATAATCCCTTTGGTTAGTGTATACACCATACTGTTAGGAGCTCCAACAGTATAAATCTCATCGCCAATGGACACATTTTCTATAGATACTGGTTTTAACGGAATCATCACAGGGGCTTCTACAACAAGAAGTGCAATGTCCATTTCGTAACTCAATAAGTGTACATTCGCATTAATAGATTGGTTGCCATATGTAAGCAATGTAACTGATGTAGACTCTCCTACAACATGCGCATTCGTAAGTATACTATTTTCACCAATGGCAAAACCACTGCCAACACTTTCGTTTGTCGTTACAACATAAATAGATTCGTATGCTTCTTCAGCTTCAAAATCCATAGCATACACAGTAAGTTGAAAGGTGAGCAAAACACTAATAACCAATAAGGAAATAAACGCTTTTTTGTAGATTATAATGTCCGCTCACCCCTCTAACTATTTCACATTAAATACTAAAACAGAATTGCCTACAGCTATTGCATCACCTTGTTTCAATTGGTGGCGCGTAGCTTTATTACCATTTACTACAGTACCCGACGAAGTTCCTGAATCAACTAAAATATACTTCGAGCCTTCAAGAACTATATCACAATGGTGTGGTGCTACAAGTTTATCTTTGAATAGCACAATTGTGTTTTTTCCACTGTTACCAATGCTCGTTGTCCCAGCAAAGACAAGGTACTCTTTTCCTTCGAATTCACCTCGTATTACTTTTAACCACGCTTGTTTAGCAAATTGTTCGAGTAAACCAACACCTAATCCAATTAGAGAACCCATTATCACAATTGCAATTCCACGAGCAACCATATCATTTGGAATAAGCGCAACAATGTAGTTGAATAGGAAGCCACCAACAAACGCTCCTACCAAGCCACCTACAGAACAGAAGATAATGCGCTTTAATTCAGGCTTAATTAATCCAACAGCGGCACCAATTCCAAGTCCCATCAGCGCCCACCCTAAACCGCGCACAAATGCGGATGTCATATCAGAGGAGTTATCGTTTAACATTTCTGCATACATCCATTGTGCTAAATAACCGCTAATAAAACCAATTGCGATTGAAATTGCTGCACCCGTAAGTGCGTACTTAATTGCTTTTTCTTTTGAGCCGTAAAACACACCTTCACCAATCCCTAAAAACAGACCAATAAACAATGCTATGAACGCAGACCAAAATGCAGTACCCAATCTTGAAATATTTGCCATGCTACTGTCCAACTTACGTTCGCTATTATTAAATTCATTTTCTACAGACTTTTCCAATGCGTTGCTTGCATCTTCAGAAATATCAAGGAAGTCTGACAATATTGATTCATATACATGCGGCATGCTTAAGAGCCAAGATAACATAGCTCCATCATCTTCTGTACTAATATCATTTTCTTTTGCATACTCCTCAAACTCATACATTACATCTTCAAGCACCAACAAAGATTGTTCCGTGTAGCTATAGTATTGAGCCAAGTATTCATGACCTAAAGCATTTGCGATTTTTTCATTACTTGTTAATCCGTCAGTGAGCTCGGAAATACCAAATCCTAAAAATGCACCAATAAAAGCCCAAATAAGACCTTTCACCAGTATTGTCTTGAGATTAATTTTATTGCCCTTTACCATTCCACCATGCGATACAGTTTGCATTCTTTCCGCGGTTGGGATAAACTCTATTTCGGAAAGTTCTTCAGCAAAGATGTCAAAGTCATTTGTCTGAACATCCTCATCAATTGCTACAGGCGCGCTGACAACACTTTCTGAACCAATGATATTTTCTTGTTCATCGTTTGCTACTAACGTATTATCAGAATCAATTATATCAATATTAACTGTATCTTTTGCAGAAGCATAGTCCGCAACATACAAATTAACAGTGCCGACTGGAAAAATATGCTTATTCTCAATAGCCCATTGAGCTGCATCGGCTGAAAGAGGGCTGTATGAGTTCCATGATTTATATTGAATCATATCCCCAATATTGATAATGATATCACTTAGAGATTCGCCTGCCCCCCAAATGTCTCCAATACAAATCTGCCCATCTCTAAAGTTTGGATGCCATATTGGTGTCAGAATCTTACAGATTGGCTTATATCTTGGATAATCTGAATGCAAAACAATTTCAACCTCATGCCTGCTCTGTGTTTCGATTCTGCCATCAGGTAGCAAGTATATACCATTGACAAAATATGTAACGTTATACTTCTCAGGAGGTTCGCTTCCAACCGGAGTGATAATAATGTTTTTATGTCCATTAAAATCTTTTTTTACTTGCTCCCAGTCTGCAGCGAGTCTCCTCATTCTTGCGGTCATAAGTTATTCCTCCTCAAACATTTTCAACACTTCAAATTTATCACCACTAAACTCAAAGTAAGTGCTTTCCATACCAACTCTTCCTGAGATGATATGGTAAAGCGGTATTCCAATTTCAAATGGTGTCTTATTCAAAAAACTCTCGCCACCAGTAACAGAATGAATATGATCGAATGACATTTGTTTCTGGCATGATTCACAGAGTATCATATCAGCTTTCAGCTTGTTTACTGGCACATAAAGTTCCTTGCTGTAACCGCAAGAACAACTTGCAACTGTTGCAATATCTCGGTCGAAGTCTATAATAGCTTGAGTTCCTATTTCACTACGAATGTTCTCTAACAATTCTTGTAAAGTTATTGTTTTTGCTGACCACTCTTTCGACTTGATTTGAGTAATCATGTCATGGCTCATACAACCTTGCTTTTCTTGGTATTCGACTACATAAGAATCATGAGTTAATCCGTTAAACACAAAGCCTCTTCCAGCCAGTGTAGGCAAGCCTCTATCTTCGTGTAACAACTTCAGCATTTCTTGAATCTGAATACCTGCTATGATGGATGATGAAGTCGGTGTAGTAGGTATTTTTCCTTCTACCATTTGCTCATGTGTTAGTAGGGCACAAGATTTTCTTTTGTTTATCAGCATCCAATCAGTATCTGTCATAGTGCATTCATAACAAGCTCCTTGCCCCGGTGTAAATACACGAGCAAAACCATTTAACGCCTCGATAGCACCGTCTATCCATGTTTTGCTCACCTTATAACATGATTGATTAATAAATAACCTTGCCTCTCGGTTATCAAGTCCACCCAATACAACATCGACAGACCTAAAAAGCCCAAGTCCAATATCATTAATAATATTGGAAGTAAATGCAATAGCTTTAATATCAGGATTTAGCTCCATTGCTTTCTCAGCAGCAACCTCTGCTTTGTATCTACCAACATCGCTTTTACGGAATAAAACGGAGCGTGTCAAATTGCTATGCTCAATTTTATCCATATCAATGATAATTATTTTCCCGATACCAAGTAAAGCTAAATTTTTTATTAGCTCATTACCGATAGCCCCTGCACCAACAACCATAATGGTTGCTGATGAGAGGCGATTTTGATCCCACCAAGGAATAAGTCTCAGCCTGTTATATCTATCCTCTTCAAAATCTGTAGTTGATAATTCTAAATTATTTTCCATACACACCTGCTGTGATTTCCGGCTGAAGCCTTAGAACATCACCATCTTTAATACCCGCCTCTTTTAGAGTTTGACTTTCTAAAAGCTGTCTGCCACTTACTTTATGTATAAACTTGTAGCTAATTGGGTTTCCATCTGGTCCCGTAGAGGGCAATTTTACCTTCTCAATAAGTTTAACCATGATCACCCCGCATTTTACATCATCAGGCAACCCCACTTTTTGCTCTTTGTTACCCGTAGTATCAATAATTATTACATTTACCTGTGCCATACATACACTCCTTTAATATTATCTATAGCTTAATTTTTCACTTCATACATTACTTCCAAACCATTGTCTGGGTGATATGTCCAGCTGACTTCTATAACATCTGTTTCATCGCTTTGTCTACCGTCAAGCGAACGAGTTTCAAGCATTTTTTGATACACGGAACTCGGAAGGCCAAGCTCTTCGTTTGCTATTTCGATAAAACCGAGTGACCATGCCCCTACAGACCATTCGTCAAAATTACTTGGGTTTGAGTCATATTTCATCCATGTCCCATCATCTGATATTTGAATATACTCTTCAATTTCGTTATATGAAGTCGCTTCTGTAGAAAATAAATCGTTGAAATTAGGTAGCGCCTTCTCTACTATAACTATTAAAGTATCACTTTTACCGTTTGTCGCATTAATTGTGATACTGCAGGTGCCTTCCGATTTTGCACTCAACTTTCCATCTTCTACCGTTGCTATAGACTCGTTGCTACTACTCCAAGTAACACTTTGATCTGTGGCATCATCAGGAGATATTGTATAAATTATATCAGTACTTTCATTTTCGTAAATCGTAATCTCTGATTTAGAAAATAGAACTTCTTCAACAGGTGTTCCTCTAATCATCAAATATAGACCGATGGCAACTAACGCACACACAGAAATGATTATTACCAATTTGATAGTTTTCTTTTTTTTCGCTTTAGCTGCGCTATTGTTAAAATCTTGGATTTTGTTTGTGAGCGCAGCATCATTTTGAACACCTGACTTTTGACCACATTTTGGGCAGAACGTATGCTCGCTTGTTATATTCGCACCACAGTTAGAACAATTCTCTGTGCTAATCTTTTCAATAACTTCATGCACTTGTTCTGAACAACCAAATGTGGTGCAGCCCTTGTTCTCATCCCAACAATTTTTATGATGAGGTATACCGCAAGCTGAGCATTCCTGAATTTGCTCGTCTTCTTTAATTTCTGTTTTGCAAAACGGACAAATTTTTCCTACATAATTTTTCATAGCATCCTCCTACTGATCAACTTTTTGTTTGTGTTTTCAAACAAAAATCATTCTTTCACTTCATAGGTAACTTCCATTCCATTGTTTGGATGATATTTCCAAGATACAGTATATTTGTCAGTTTCATCATCTTGTCTGCCATCTAATGATGATGTTTCGCCCATTCTGTTCCACAACGAACTTGAAAATCCTAACTCATCATTGATGGTTTCGATTATAAAATACGCATCAAATTCAGTATGATCATCTAAATCATATGGGTTTGTGTCTATGCTCATCCACGTACCATCTGAACCAATTTCACACCAAGTTTCATTTGCTATATCAGAGTACATATCATTAAAATCTGTCTTCCCGCCTAAAGATAGCGCTATAAGTATTATTCCAACAACAGTCACTCCGATAATTGAGATTGTTATGACCTTCTTTTTTTGCTTGGTGTTAGATTTGTTTACAGCTTGATTGAATTGATTTATAGCACTATTTACAGTACCATCAATTCCAACTCCAACTTTCTGCCCGCATTTGGAACAAAACTCTTGATTTTCTTGTAGGGCGTTACCACATTTGCTACAAGAATTTAATGCGCTTTGAGTCTTTGATTTTCCACACTTAGGACAAAACATCTGTTCATCCCCTAACGGTGTACCACAGCTATCGCATACTCCAGTTGGACTTGTTCCTTGGGCTTGATAGTTTTGCTCTGAACATCCGAATGTAGTGCAACCTTTGTTTTCATCCCAGCAAGAGCTATGGTGTGGACTTGAGCAAGAAGGGCACACCGTGACCGATTCTCCGTCTTTGATTTCACTTTTGCAATAAGGACAAATCTTTCCTACATAATTTTCCATACTAACCTCCTAATATAATTCTGATTAATTTTTTGTTGGATTATGGGTAGGCAAAATGCAAAAGGGACACCTTTTGGACACAGCAAATTAATGCTTAAAAAATC
>CAYJJT010000042.1:0-3125 GCA_964370575.1 uncultured Muribaculaceae bacterium
GGAGTTGATATGGCTCGTACTGAAGGTTATACAGAAGGAATGATTCCACTTCATACTTTAAGAGCAGATATTGATTATGCTCATAAAGAAGCTGATACTACTTATGGTAAAATCGGTGTTAAAGTATGGATCAACAAAGGAGAGGTGCTTCCTGTAAGAAATGTAAAGGGAGGTAAATAAGATGGCAGTAATTCCTAAAAGAACGAAATATCGTAAACCTCACCGTATATCTTATGAAGGTAAAGCTAAAGGAAACACTAAAGTTAACTTTGGTGAATATGGTTTAATGGCAATGGAAGGTGCTTGGATTACACAAAGACAAATCGAAGCTGCCCGTGTTGCGATGACTCGTTACATGAAACGTGGTGGAAAAGTATGGATTAATATTTTCCCACACTTATCATTAACTAAAAAACCTCTAGAGACTCGTCAAGGTAAAGGTAAGGGTTCTCCAGAGGTATGGGTTGCAGTAGTAAAACAAGGGAAAGTTATGTTTGAAGTTGCAGGTGTAAGTGAAGAAATAGCTCGTGAAGCATTACGTTTAGCTATGCACAAATTACCTATCAAATGTAAATTTGTTATGAAAGAAAGTGGTGAAACTAATGAAAAATAATGAAATTAGAGAATTATCTAGTGAAGAACTACTGAAAAAAATCGAAGAGTATAAAGAAGAATTATTTAATTTACGTTTCAGCCAAGCTACTGGTAATCTTGAAAAACCTTCAAGAATCAGAGAATTAAGAAAATTAGTGGCACGTATGAAAACAATTTTACGTGAACGTGAACTAAATAAATAAGATTAATGGAGGTATTTATGGAAATTAAAAGAACTCAAGAATTAACTGGAAAAGTTGTGAGTGATAAAACTGATAAAACAATTACTGTTTTAGTAGAAACTTACAAAATTAATCCGTTATATAAAAAACGTGTTAAATATTCAAAAAAATATGCAGCACATGATGAAAAAAACGAAGCTAAAATAGGAGATAAAGTGCGTATTGTTGAAACAAGACCACTTTCTAAAACAAAAAGATTCCGTTTAGTTGAGATAATTGAAAAAGCTGTTATTCTATAACAGAAAAAACTCAAAAGGAGGAAAATAATATGGTTCAACAACAATCTGTACTTAAAGTTGCTGATAACTCTGGAGCACGTGAACTTATGGTTATTCGTGTTTTAGGGGGAAGTAAACGTAGAACAGGAAATATTGGAGATATAGTCGTAGGGACTGTAAAAAAAGCTACTCCTAACGGGACAGTTGGTAAGAGCAAAGTTGTTAAAGCTGTTATTGTTAGAAGTAAATTTGGTCTAAGAAGAAAAGATGGAAGTTATATAAAATTTGACGATAATGCATGTGTAATTATTAAGGATGATATGACTCCAGTCGGAACTCGTGTATTTGGACCAGTTGCACGTGAATTACGTGATAAAGACTTTATGAAAATTGTTTCACTTGCTAAAGAAGTGCTATAAAATTTCATAAAAAGGAGGAAAGCATGATTTTAAAAACAGGAGACAAAGTTAAAGTTATTGCTGGTAAGGACAAAGGTAAAGAAGGAAAAATTATTAAAACTTTAAGAAGCGACAATAAAGTTGTTGTAGAAGGTATTAATATGATCAAAAAACACATTAAACCAAACGGGGAAAATGCTGGAAGTATCGTTGAAATGGAATCACCAATTCACGCTTCTAATGTTATGATCATGGATCCTAAAACTAAAACGCCTACCAGAATAGGACATACTAAAGATAAAAATGGAAAGAACGTTAGATGTACTAAAAAATCTAATTCAGTTCTTAACTAATTGGAAGGAGGGTAATGATGAACCGCCTAATTGCAAAATATAAAGAAGAAATCGTACCTAGTTTAAAAAATAAATATAACTATAGTAGTGTTATGGAAGTACCAAAACTAGAAAAAATCGTTGTAAATATGGGTGTTGGAGATGGAGCTGGTAATACTAAATTATTAGATGCAGCAGTTGCAGATTTAACATTAATCACAGGTCAAAAACCAGTTGTTACAAAAGCTAAAAAAGCTATCGCTGGTTTCAAAATTAGAGAAGGTCAAGGGATTGGATGTAAAGTTACTTTAAGAGGAGAAAACATGTATAACTTTTTAGATAAATTAATAAGTATTACATTACCTCGTGTACGTGACTTTAGAGGAATTTCTAATAAAGCTTTCGATGGTAGAGGAAATTATACATTAGGTTTAAATGAACAATTAATATTCTCTGAATTAAATTTTGACGATATTGTAAAAGTACGTGGAATGGATATAGTATTCGTTACAACTGCTAATACAAATGAAGAAGCACACGATCTATTATTAGGATTTGGGATGCCATTTAAAAAATAACCGAGGAGGATAATATGGCTAAAACAAGTATGAAAGTTAAAGCGAGTAGACCACAAAAATTCAAAGTACGTGAGTACACTCGTTGCCAAAGATGTGGTAGACCACATGCAGTTCTTAGAAAATACGGAATTTGCCGTATCTGTTTCAGAGAATTAGCATACAAAGGACAAATACCAGGTGTTAGAAAATCTAGCTGGTAAGAAGGGAGGATTAGCATGGGAGTAATTAATGACCCAATCGCAGATATGCTTACGAGAATTCGTAATGCCAATCAAATGCGTTATACAAAAGTTGAAGTACCCGCTTCAAAAATAAAAGTTGAAATCGCTAAAATCCTTACAAATGAAGGATTCATTAGTGGATATGAAATGAAAAAGAACGATGTTCAAGATGATATAATATTAGATCTTAAATATGGTGAAAATAAAGAACGTGTTATTACTGGTCTTAAAAGAATTTCAAAACCAGGATTACGTGTATATGTACAAGCTGAAGAAGTGCCAAGAGTTTTAAACGGTCTAGGAATAGCTGTTGTATCTACTTCAAAAGGTCTTATGACTGATAAAGAAGCAAGAAAAAACAATGTTGGTGGAGAAATTTTAGCTTACATTTGGTAGAAAGGAACAAGGATTAATATGAGTAAAAGTAGAATCGGAAATAGAGTATTAACTATTCCTACTGGAGTAGAAATTACTACTGTTGAAAATACTGTAACTGTTAAAGGTCCAAAAGGAGAACTTTCTACAGAAATTAATGAAAACAT
>CAYJJT010000042.1:3225-7959 GCA_964370575.1 uncultured Muribaculaceae bacterium
CTGTAACTGTTAAAGGTCCAAAAGGAGAACTTTCTACAGAAATTAATGAAAACATAAAAGTAGTTATCGAAGGTGAAAAAGCAACTGTTATTTGTGAAAAATCAAGTGCAAGTGCACACCACGGAACTGCTAATGCTAACATTAAAAATATGATTATTGGGGTTACTGAAGGATATGAAAAAGCTTTAGAATCTTACGGAGTTGGTTACCGTTTCGCTGTAAGCGGTAAAACAATTACTGTAACTGCTGGTTATTCACACCCTGTAATAGTAGAAGTTCCTGAAGGATTATCAGTAGAAGCACCAAGCAATACTGAATTAGTAATTAAAGGAATCGAAAAACAACTTGTTGGAGAATTTGCTGCAAATATCCGCAAGATAAGAAAACCTGAACCATATAAAGGTAAAGGAATCCGTTATAAAGGTGAACATATTCGCCGTAAAGAAGGAAAAAAAGCAGCTTAACAAATAAGTAAAGGAGCGTTATACTTATGATAAATAAGAAAAGTCGTAATGAAGTACGTCTAGCACGTCATGCACGTGTTAGAAATAAAATTTCTGGAACTACTGAAGTACCAAGATTAAATGTATTTCGTTCAAACAAAAATATATTTGCTCAAATAATTGATGATGTTAACGGTGTTACATTAGCTAGTGCTTCTTCTATTGATAAAGAATTAAAACTAGCTAACGGTAGTAACGTTGATGCCGCAGTTGAAGTAGGAAAATTAGTTGCTACTAGAGCAAAAAAAGCAAAAATTACAAAAGTAACTTTTGATAGAGGTGGATACCTTTATCATGGACGTGTTAAAGCATTAGCTGAAGCAGCACGTGAAAATGGATTAGAATTCTAAGAGGAGGGTAACATGGAAAATAATAATGATATTAAGAAAAACGTTAGCCGTCCAACTAATAAAGCAGAAGGTAGACCAGCTAGAAATGGTAAGCCTAGAATGCAAAGACAACGCCGACCAAAATTATACGAAGAAGAAGTTATTAACATCTCTCGTGTAACTAAGGTATCAAAAGGTGGACGTCGTTTCCGTTTTTCAGCTACTATGGTAGTAGGAGATAGAAAAGGTAAAGTTGGTATCGGTACAGGTAAAGCAAACGAAGTACCAGATGCAATGAAAAAAGCTGTTCAAGCTGCTACTAAAAATATTGTTCAAGTGTCTGTAGTAGATGGAACAATTCCACATGAAGCTCTTGGTGTACAAAGCGCTAGTAAAGTTATGTTAAAACCTGCTAGTAAAGGTACAGGAGTTAAAGCTGGAGGTCCAGTTCGTTCAGTGTTAGAACTTGCTGGAGTTAAAAACATTTTATCAAAATCACTTGGTTCAAACACAAAAATTAATATGGCACATGCAACTTTAAATGCATTAAAATCACAAAGAACTGTAGAAGAAGTTGCAAAATTACGTGGTAAGAAAGTAGAGGAAATCAGATAATGAAATTACATACTATGAAACCTGCTGCTGGTGCAACTAAAACTCGTAAAAGAGTTGGACGTGGACCAGGATCTGGTATGGGTAAAACTAGTACTAGAGGAGAAAATGGACAAAATTCTAGAAGTGGTGGAGGAGTACGTATAGGATTCGAAGGTGGTCAAACACCTCTATTCAGAAGAATACCTAAACGTGGATTTTCTAACGCTAGATTTAAAACTAGATATGCTGTTATTAATTTAAGTGATTTAAACAAGTTTGAAGCTGGTGTAGAAGTTACACCAGAAATATTAAAAGATATGGGACTAGTTAAAAACCAATTAGATGGTATTAAAGTGTTAGGAAATGGTACTTTAGAAAAAAAACTAGTTGTAAAAGCTCACAAATTTTCAAGTGTAGCTAAAGAACAAATAGAAAAATTAGGTGGAAAAGCAGAGGTGATCTAAAATGTTTGCAACAATTAAGCAAATATTTAATCCCAAAAATAAAGATTTGCAAAAGAAAATTTTGTTTACTTTATTTGCGCTTTTTGTATTTAAATTTGGAACTACTTTAGTAGTTCCAGGTATACCTAGAGAATCACTTGGTACAGACGAATTGGGAGTTCTCGATTTAGTTAATGTATTAGGTGGTGGAGCATTAGAAAGTTTTTCAATTTTCGCTCTTGGTGTAATGCCTTACATTACAGCATCGATAGTTATGCAATTTTTACAAATGGATATTATTCCTTATTTCTCTGAGCTTTCTAAGCAAGGTGGAGTAGGAAGAGCTAAATTAAATCAAATAACTAGAGTAATCGGAATTGTATTTGCTTTCATTCAAGGATATATGTTCTCAGTTGCTATGATACCTGGTGGAAGTGTTATGGATTATATGACATTTGCATTGGTACTTACAGCTGGTACTGCATTCTTATTGTGGTTAGGAGATATGATCAGTAAAAAAGGTATTGGTAATGGTATTTCGATGATAATTCTTGCGGGAATTGTATCTTCATTACCTACTATGTTTATTGATGCTTATAACGCATTTGTTATAGCAGGAGATTTACAACAAGTTATATTTGGTGTAGCAGCATTTGTTATGTTTGTGCTTGTATATTTTGCAATTATTGTAGGAATCGTGTTTGTAGAATTATCTGAAAGACGTATACCTATACAATATGCTAATAAATCTACAAGTTCAAATAATAAAAGTTATATTCCGTTTAAATTAAATTCAGCTGGAGTAATGCCGGTGATCTTTGCATCATTCTTTATTTCAGCACCAACATTCATTGCGCAAATATTTAACAATGAAGCAATTACTTTATTTGTAAATAAATGGATATCATATGAAAGCACTACAGGTTTAATACTTTATGTATTATTAATATTTGGATTTGCATTATTTTATGTTAAATTTCAAATTAAGCCTAAGGAACTTTCAACTAATTTACAAAAAAATGGTGGTTTCATTCCAGGTTATAGACCAGGTGTTGAAACTGAAAAATATATTTCAAAAACTTTAAGTAGAATTACAGTAGTAGGAGCAACACTGCTTGTAGTATTAGCTGCACTACCTATTCTATTTAATCTATTTACAAGTTTACCTACTAGTGTAACAATTGGTGGGACTGGATTACTGATTGCTGTTGGGGTTTCTTTAGAAACATTTAAACAAGTAGAAAGTAGTTTAGTAACAAGAACTTATTCTAATCGTTCTAGAGGTAGAAGAAGATATTAATATGAAAAACATTATTCTTATAGCGCCGCCTGCGGCTGGTAAAGGAACAATATCTTTTGCATTAGAAAAAAAATATGGTATTCCACATATTTCAGTCGGAGATTTACTTAGAGAAGAAGTTACTGCAAAAACAGAAATTGGAAAGCTTATTGAAGAATCCCTTGCAGCTGGAAATCTTGTTAAAGATGAAATCACTGTTTCAGTGTTATCTAAGAGACTTGAAAATTCAGATTGTAAGAAAGGTTATATTCTAGATGGTTTTCCAAGAACTGTTGTGCAAGCTTTAAGTTATGAACAAATGTTGGAACAATTAAAATATCCTATCGGAAAAGTTATTTATTTGACTGTTGATAAAGAGTTATCAATTAAGAGAATAGCTGGTAGAATTAGTTGTCCTAATTGTAAAGCAGTTTTTAATGAATATATTTTAGAAAGCATGCCTAAGGTAAAAGGGATATGTGATGAATGTGGTACATTATTAACGAAACGTTCTGATGATAATATAGAATCGTTAAATGTTCGTTTTGATAATTATTTTAGAAGTACTGAGCCAGTAATTAATTATTACCAAAATAAAAATTTATTAACTATTATCGAACCGCAAGGTTCTAAAGAAGAACTTATACAAACAGTTATTGATGTAATAGATAGAGGTATTTAATGATTAGTATTAAAAGTATTGAAGAAATAGAAAAAATGAAAATAGCTGGAAAAATAGTTGGAGATACTCATAACTATTTGAAAGAATATATCAAAGCTGGAGTAAGTACTAATGAATTAGACGAGCTTGCAGAAAAGTTTATTAGAAGTAAAAATGCTATACCATCTTTTAAAAATTATGGTGGTTTCCCTAAAAGTATATGTGCATCTATCAATGAAGAAGTAGTTCATGGAATTCCTTCATCTAGAATGTTACAAGATGGTGACATTGTTAGTATTGATATTGGTGCAGAATATGAAGGATATCATGGTGATTCTGCATGGACTTATAGTGTTGGTACTGTTAGTAAAGAAAATGAATATTTAATGAAACATACAATGAATGCTTTATTTGAAGGGCTTAATAAAGTTTGTGATGGAGCAAGAGTTGGTGACATAAGTAGTGCGATTTATGATTATGCTACTAAGCATAATTTAGGAGTAGTAAAGGAATTAGTTGGACACGGAATAGGTTCTAAATTACATGAAGAACCAGATGTTCCTAATTTTAAAAGCAAAAATAAAGGACCTATTTTAAGAGAAGGGATGACTATTGCAGTTGAACCGATGCTTAATTATGGAACTCATAAAATAGCAATGCTTGATGATGATTGGACTATTGTGACATATGATGGTAAGCCATCAGCACATTATGAACATACAATCTTAGTAACAAAAAACGGATATGAAATATTAACAAAGAGGTGATTAAAATGGCAAAACAAGATATAATAGAGGTACAAGGTAAAGTAATGGAAGTACTACCTGGTAGTAAATATAAAGTAGAGTTAGAAAATGGACACACTGTAATAGCTCACGTTTCTGGTAAAATCCGAATGAATTACATTCGCATTTTAAAAGGAGAT
>CAYJJT010000043.1:0-7907 GCA_964370575.1 uncultured Muribaculaceae bacterium
CATTTCTATAAAATTGCAAATAAAAACAGTGCTTTTTGGCAAAAATAATAGTAGGTGATTAGATATGAATAAAAAATATATAGAAAATAAAAATTTAAATACTGATTTAGCGATTGAAATGTTAAAAATAAAACCAAATGTTATAGATAATATAAATGTAAGTGATATTAAATTAAGTGAAAAAGAAGCGAAATTAATAAATAAGAAACAAGGTAATTATATTACGTTAGAATTTGATACGATATATGAATTAAATTTTTCTAAAATAGAAAGTATACTAATAAATAATTTAAATAAATTATTAAAAAGAATTAAAATTAAAGCTTATGATAGTGTATTAGTAGTAGGGCTTGGTAATGAAAATAGTGTATGTGATTCATTAGGTCCTAAAGTAATAAATAATATAAATGTTACAAGGAATATAAAAACTACTAAAAAGATACGTGAAATAAGTACTATAAATACTAGTGTAATGGGTAAAACAGGATTAGATGCGGTAGATATATTAAAGGGCTTAGTTACTACAACTAAGCCTAAATTAGTAATAGTAATAGATGCTTTAAAAACAACATCTTTAACTAGACTTAATAAAACAATTCAAATTACTGATACAGGAATTCATCCGGGAAGTGGAGTAGGAAATAAAAGAAAGGAAATAAGTATTGATACTTTAGAAGTTCCAGTGATTGCAATAGGTATTCCAACAGTAATTGAAATGTCAGCAATTGCTATTGATACCATCAATAATATTAATACTAACTATGTTGATATAGGAACTATTGATGAAAAACTATATAAATTGATAATGAATATATCTGAAGAAGACATGATTGTTACACCAAAAGATATTGATAATATTATAAATATATTGAGTGATATTATTGGTAATGCGATAAATAAATGTTTAATACATAAATAATAAAATAGTGTCTTACAAAACGACACTATTTTTATGTTTACTTTAATATACTTATATTAGGTGATCATATGAAAAAAAGATTTCATAGTAAAAAAAGAATATTAAAAGGCAAAAAATTAACTTTTAAAGCAATATTAATATTATTTAGCTTAATACTTTTAATTTTTTTCTTATCTAATTATTTATCGAAATTTAAAATAGCAACTTCTAACGAAGAATTTATTAAATATATGCTTAATGATTCAAATCATTATCATAATTATAATCCAGATAAAAATATTTTTGATAAAGCACTTTTGTATATAGCGAATATAGATACAGAAGTACCAGCTACTAATATTAATCAAGCTTTTTATTATGTAGATAATGAGCTAGATGATAATGTTGTTGCTGTTAATAATTATATTGAAAATCCAACTCCTGAAGAAATAGATAATCCAAGAGTATATATATATAACACTCATCAATATGAATCATATCACATGAATAATTTAGAACCTTATAACATAACACCGAATGTTATTATGACTTCATATTTACTTGAAGAAAAACTAAATAATAATAATATAAATACAGTTGTAGATGAAACTAATATAAGTGAATATATGATAAATAATAATATCTTAAACAAAGATTATTACCAAGCCAGTAGAGAAATATTGACTAAAACTTTAGAACAATATCCTAATATCGATTTATACATTGATATACATAGAGATGCGATAAGTAAAGAAAAGAGTACAGTTGTTATTGATGATAAGAGCTATGCTAAAGTAATGTTTGTGATAGGTAAAGAACATACTAATTATGAAAATAATCTAGCAGTAACAAATAAACTTAATGATTTAATTAAAAGTAAATATCCTACTCTTACTAGAGGAGTATTAGTAAAAGAAGGTGAAAATGTTGATGGAAAATACAACCAAGATTTAAATGGTAATATAATATTAATTGAAGTAGGAGCCTATATGAATACTATTGATGAAGTTAATAATACAACTGATATATTAACTGAAGTAATTACCGAATATTTAGGAGGTATTTAATGCTGAAAAAAGAACAAAAAATAATTCTAGCTAAAAGATTTTTTCGTTTTTGTTTTATAATTTTGTTTATATGCTTTTTAACATTATACTTTTCCCAAACTGCTGGTTACTATGAATATGAACAACATAATAAAACTACCCTTACTAAAGAACAAATAGAAAAATTTGAACAAGATGTAGCTAGTGGAAAAAATGTTGATATAGATGATTATGTTATTACTAAAAATCAAGATTATAGTAATAATATTTCTGACTTAGGTTATAATGTTAGTAAAAATATTGGTAATTATGTGACTAGTGGAATCGAAGGAACTTTTAATACTATAAATAAATTAGTTGGAGGATAAAATTATTACTCTTTTTACTCTTTGATGTGTTATAATATTTAATAGGTGATTTTATGAAAAAAACAAATATTAGAAATTTTTCGATTATTGCGCATATTGATCATGGAAAGAGTACATTAGCTGACCGTATTTTAGAAGTTACAGAAGCTATTACTGATCGTGAGAAACAAGCACAATTACTTGATAATATGGATATTGAGCGTGAACGAGGTATTACAATTAAATTAAATGCTGTTCAACTTAAATATAAAATAGAAAATGAAGAATATATCTTACACCTTATAGATACTCCAGGACATGTTGACTTTACTTATGAAGTAAGTAGAAGCTTACAAGCTTGTGAAGGAGCAATATTAGTAGTAGATGCAGCACAAGGAATTGAAGCTCAAACACTAGCTAATTTATATCTTGCTATGGAAAACGAACTTAAAATTATACCAGTTATAAATAAGATTGACTTACCTAATGCTGATGTAGAGAAAGTTAAGCAAGAGATCATGGATACTCTTGGTTTTGATGAAGACGAAATTATTTTAACAAGTGCTAAAAATGGAATTGGAATTAAAGAATTAGTAGAAGAAGTTATTAGAAAAGTGCCAGCTCCAACTATTGATGAAGAGGAAACACTACAAGGTTTAATATTTGATAGCGTATATGATTCATACCGTGGTGTTATCGCATCAATTAGAATAGTAAACGGTAATGTTCGTGTTGGTGATAAAATAAAAATGATGGCAACGGGTGCAGAATATGATGTTGTTGAACTTGGAATACATTCTCCGTTTGAAGTTAGTAAACGTGAGTTAGTTGCAGGTGAAGTAGGTTATTTGGCAGCAAGTATAAAAAGTATTAATGACGTTAAAGTTGGAGATACAATTACACTAGCTAAAAATCCAGCTAAAACATCACTTCCAGGTTATAAACCAATGAAACCAATGGTATTTTGTGGATTATATCCGATTGAAACAAATAAATATCCTGAACTTAGAGAATGACGCTGCTTTAGAATTTGTTCCAGAAACATCTAATGCTTTAGGATTTGGTTTTAGAACAGGATTCTTAGGATTATTACATATGGAGATAATTCAAGAAAGAATAGAACGTGAATTTAAAATTGCATTAATCGCAACTAGTCCTTCTGTTATATATGAAGTAGTTAAAACTGATAAAGAAATTATTATGGTTGATAGCCCAGTTAAAATGCCAGAAAAACAAAAAATTGAAGAAATAAAAGAACCATATATTAAAACGAATATATTTGTACCAAGTACTTATATAGGAGCTGTAATGGAATTATGTCAAAACAAACGTGGTAATTATATTTCACTTGAATATTTAGATGATATTCGAGTAAATATTCATTATGAATTACCATTATCTGAAATAGTATATGACTTTTTTGACAAATTAAAATCTTCTACTAAAGGTTATGCATCTTTTGATTATGAATTAATTGGATATAAAGCTAGTAATTTAGTAAAAATGGATATTTTACTAAATGCAGAAGTAGTAGATGCACTTAGTTTTATAGTTCATAAAGATTTTGCTTATAATCGTGGTAAAGCTATTGTAGAAAGTTTAAAAAAACTAATACCTAGACAACAATTTGAAGTACCAATTCAAGCTAGTATCGGTAATAAAGTAGTAGCTCGTACTGATATTAAAGCAATGCGTAAAAATGTACTTGCTAAATGTTATGGAGGAGATATTTCTCGTAAACGTAAATTACTTGAAAAACAAAAAGAGGGTAAGAAAAAAATGAAAATGGTAGGAAGTGTTGAGGTACCTCAAGAAGCTTTCTTAGCTGTATTAAGTATGGAGGAAGATTAATATTATGTCACTAAATGTATTAACACAAAAAAAGAATAAAAGAATAGAAAAAATGGTTGATACAATATTAAAAAATCCTAGTTTAAAAATAGATGATTTATCAAAATTATTAAATTTATCATTACCAACAATAAAATTATATTTAACTGATACATACATTGAAGATAATTATGATATTACTGTTATAGACACATGTAAATTATATTATTATTATCAAGTAGAAGAACAAAAGCTTCAAAAAGAACGTCAAAAGTTAATTGAAAAAAAAGAACTAATAAAAAATGTAGTAATTACTTATTTAAACTCTGACACTAAAACATTATTTGAAGTTGGAGTAAAACTAAATATTTCTACAAGCACTGTTAGTAAAGCTATTCATGATGAAGAAATTGAACTTTTATTTTCAAAAAAAATAAAAAATGAAATAGAAAGTTATTTAAAATTTAAAGACCGTGATACTAATGGTCAATTTGCTAGAAAAAATAAAAACTCATTAAAATTTTATGTTAATAGAAGAAAAAGAAAAAACAAAAATGTTGAAGATGTCTCTAATTTTCATTACTTTGAAAGAATTATAAGTGATATTTCAGAAAGCAATTATGTAGATTATGAACAATTAATTGATTTATATAATAATAATGAAGACTTTGCTAATTTAGTAAAAGAAAAAATTGCTGTTGAAAGAAATTTAACTAAAGTCGTAAGTAAAGAAATTAAAAATGGTAAAACAAGATAAAATATTAGTAGATCGAGTTATTACTAAGTTAAAAAAAGGCAATCATACTAACTTTCTAGACCCAAGAGAATTAAAGTTAGTGATTCCTTTTTTAAGTAAAGCAAGATTAGAATATCAAATTTATCAACCATATAATGAATGTGAAAGAGTAATTTTATATATAGTTAATAAACCAATACTTGATTTAATAGAAATAAAAAGTAATGATATATTAGAGCACCGTAGCATTATGGGAGTACTTTATAATTATGGTTTCGATAATAGTATTTTTTCTGATATAATTATTACTAATAATTCTGCATATTTTTATACATTTGATATGTATATTTACGAATTAACTCATACTATTAATAAAATAGGGAAAATTAAAGTAGAACTTATAAAAGTAGATAAAAATATAATTAAAAAATATAAAAAGAATTATGAAACAATTACAATTAAAGTACCAAGTCTTAGAATAGATGCTGTAATATCTAAATTATTACGTCTTTCTAGAAGTAAAGTAACAACATTAATAGAATTAAAAGAAGTTACATATAATTATAGTGAACTTAAAAATTTTAGTCTTATATTAAAACAAGAAGATACATTTAGTATTAGAAGACATGGTAAATATAAGTATATTGGTATTAATCGAACTGATAAAAAAAATAATATATATATTGATTTATTAAAATATTAAAAGATTACAAAGTAATCTTTTTTATTAGCTTGCATATAATTTAATAGGTGATTACATGGATAAAAAGGAAGAATTTAAAAATTTTGTTAAAAATAATCCAACACTCATAAAATATGTAAATAATGGAGAAATGACTTGGCAAAAATTTTATGAAATGTATGACATGTATGGAGTAGAAAATGATGTTTGGAATAATTATTTAGTATATAATCAAAATAGTGAAAAAATTAACAGCGTTAAGACAGGTGCAGCTACATTTGGTGTTTTAGAACTATTTAATTTAATGAAACAACTAGATTTAGATGCTGTACAAAATAGTATTGGTAGTATTCAAAGAGTACTAGGAGTATTTCAAGAATTTGGTAGCAGTACAAAAGAAGTGTCAAAAGAAGAATATAAACCTCGTCCTATTTACAAAAGGTTTGATGATTAATGATATACCAAATTCAAATGAAAATTAATTCAAATCCTAATTATAAAAAGTATTTAAGAGAAAACTCTGAATGGTATAAATTATTAAATAGAAACCCAGATAACTTTAATTTATTTGTTAAAGAAGTAAAAAAAGAATATAAGTTAAGAACTGAAGATAAAATTCAAAAAGCATTAGACACAATTGAAATTATGCAAACTTTTGCTCTAAATTTAAAATAATATGATAAAATAGTATTAAGTTGTTTGGAGGAAATATATGCGAGTAATAAGTGGTAAATATAAAGGAACTATAATTGATGGATTTGATATTAAAGGTACTAGACCAACAATGGATAGAGTTAAAGAATCAATGTTTGCAATGATACAATCCAAAATTAAAAATAGTGTCGTATTAGATTTATTTAGTGGAAGTGGTAATTTAGGAATTGAATCAATTAGTAATTATTGTAAGGAAGTATACTTTGTTGATAATAATAAAATTGCTATTGAAACAATAAAAAATAATATTAAAAAATTAAAAACTGATAGTTCTTATCAAATAATTAATAATGACTATTTAAAAGCTCTGCAAAGTTTTGAAGGTAAAATAAAATTTGATTTAGTATTTTTAGATCCACCATACAAATTAAATTTTATAAATGAAATATTAGAATTATTAATTAAATATAATTTACTAAATGAAGACGCATATGTAGTTTGTGAATTTGATGTAGAAGAAGTAGAGTCAAATATCTTAGAATTAATTAAAAATAAAAAATATGGTAATAAGTATGTAAAAGTTTATAGAAAATAAACTTTTTTTATTTATTTAAAGGATATTAAAAAGATATAACGAATGATATTAGTAAGGAGGATTTAAAGTGTTTAAAAAACGATATCCTTTTATAAAACAATATAATCTACGCGATTGTGGTATATGCTCACTAGCTATGATTATAAAATATTACAATGGTTTTATAAGTGTTAATGAGCTTAGTTCAATGATAAAATATAACAAAGATGGTATTAGTGCTTATCAATTGGTTGAAGTAAGTAAAAAACTAGGACTGAATGCTTATGGAATTAAATTAGAATTATCAGAATATAAAACTAATATATTTCCAGTAATAGCACTTATAAAAACAAAAGAAAATTTAAATCATTATGTTGTAGTTTATAAAATAGATTACTTAAAAAAAGAAGTAGTTATTGCTGATCCTGCTAGTAAAATTGAAATATATTCATTAGAAAAATTTTTAAAATATTGGCTTAATATATTTATAGTATTATACCCAGTAACAAATATAGTTAATAAAGAAGATAATGGTGGTTTATATAATTTTTATAAAAATATATTTAAAATAAATATAAAAATATATTTTAAATTATTCTACATATCACTTATTTTTATTTTACTAATATTTACAACTTCTTATTACTATGAATGGATCATTGAAGGTATTAATAATAGTGAAACTTATAATTATTATTTAATTATTATATTAACTTATATGATATTGTATGTTCTATATAATATAAATAATTACATCAGAACTAAATTATTAATAGATTTAAGTTTAAAAACAAATTATTTATTAACTAATAAAGTATATAATAAACTTATAAATCTTCCTTATCAGTATTACTATAATCATACAACAGGAGAAATATTAAATAAAGTAAACGAAATAAATAATATAGAAATATTTTATATTAATTTATTATCATTCATTACATTATATTTACCTCAATTACTACTATCAATAATATTTTTAATATTATTTTATTTCAACTTATTACTAGTGATATTTATTTACATAGTAATATTAATAATAATTGAATATATCTTTTATCATAAATATAAAAATTACTATTATTTATATCAATCTACTAAAGAATATAATACAAATTATATAAAAGAAAGCATTACTTC
>CAYJJT010000044.1:0-7899 GCA_964370575.1 uncultured Muribaculaceae bacterium
ATTTATCAAATCTTTTTTCTACTTTACAATTAACTTTAATTATATCGCCAACATTAATATTTGAAAACTTTTCATATACTTTTGGAAACATCACTAAGTCTATATTAGTTACTTCATCACTTCCAGAGATAAAGCACATTTTATCTCCTTTTTTTGTATCAACTAATTTAACTCTATCTATATAAACTGCAGTTACTATATTTTTATCAAAATATTTTTCAATTTCTTTTAATATAATAATTGAGTTATCTTGTGTTTTTAAATCTGTTACTGGGTGATTACTCAAATAAAAACCAAACAAATCTAATTCATTAGTCATAAGTTCATATTTGGAATATTCATCATATGGTTCTAATAAAGGCTTATCAACATATTCTATTGCTATATCTTTTGTTATTTCAGCATAATTAATTATTAGATCCATATTTTCTATCAATGTTCTTTTGTTAATCATAAAAGAATCGAATACTCCAGCCATAATTAATGATTCAACAGTTTTTCTATTAACCCCTCTACTATATAATCGGCTAACAAAGTCATATATGTCTATATAATTTCCTTTTTTTCTCTCTTCAATAATTAATTTAGTTGCTCCGTCTCCAATATTTTTTATATTAGCTAATGGATATCTAATACCAAATTCTTCTATTTTATAATCCTTGTAACTCAAATTAATATCAGGCTTTAATATTTTTATACCATTTGCTTTACTCTCATAAATATATTCTTTAGTTTTACCACTACTTCCTATTACCCCACTAAGTAATGAACACATAAAATATGGCAAATAGTTACTTTTTAAATATGCCATCATGACAGATATTTTACTATAAGCAATTGAGTGAGCCTTATTAAATCCATACTCTGCAAATTTTAATATATCTCTATATGTTTTAATAGCATCGTCTTCATCGAATCCGTTATTAATAGATTGTGATATAAATTTATCTTTTTCTTTAATTAAAACACTTTCTTGTTTTTTACTAACTGCTTTTCTAAGTATGTCTGCTTCACCTAAACTATAGTTAGCCATAACATTAGCTACTTGCATTATCTGTTCTTGATAAACCATTATACCCATAGTTTCTTTTAAAATTGGTTCTAATGCATTAATATAATTTACTTTCGCATTATTTCTTTTTCTATCTATAAATGTATCTATGTAACCCATTGGTCCTGGTCGATAAAGAGCCATCATAGCCGATATATCACTAAAATTATTAGGTTGGAATTTACGTGAAAAATCACGCATTCCATCACTTTCAAATTGAAATATTCCATCTGTATTTGCTGATTTAAATACATTATATATCGATGAATCATCAAGATTAATATTATTTATATCAACATGAATATTATCTTTTTTTAACCTATCTACAATAGAATTTATTATTGTTAAATTTTTAAGTGCTAAAAAATCCATTTTTAAAAGTCCAAGTTCTTCTAAATAACTCATTGAATAACCAGTAAGCCACATCTCTCCGCTTTTAATAATTGGTATAACTTCATCTACATCTTTTTTACAAATAATAATACCAGCCGCATGAATTGATGTTTGTCTTTTTAAACCCTCTAATCTTAACGCAATTTTAAATAATTTTTTATATTTATTATCACTGTTAATTAAACTTTTTAACTTACTATTTCGATTATAATTAATCATCAATTTATCTTTAGAATCTATTAATTTAATTAGCGGTGCTAAATAATCATTTGAGATTTCCATTACTCTAGCTACATCTCTAATAACCTGTTTACTCTTCATAGTAGAAAAAGTAACTATTCCTACTACTTTTTTAGAACCATATTTTTCAGTACAATATTTTGTAACTAAATCTCTTTTATTATCTTGAAAATCAATATCAATATCAGGCATACTAATTCTCTCTGGGTTTAAAAATCTCTCGAACAGTAAGTTATATTTTAATGGATCAATATCAGTTATATTAAGCAAATAAGATACTAATGATGAAGCTGCACTACCTCTTCCCGGTCCAACTACTATATTGTTATCTTTAGCAAATTTTATATAATCCCATACTATTAAAAAATAATTACAAAAACCCATTTTATAAATAATTTCAAGTTCATACTTTAATCTTTCTTTATATTTAATATTAACTTGATTACCAAATTTATTTTTTAGTCCTTCAATACACAATTGTTTTAAATATGTATAAGCATCTAAACTATCAGGACACTTATATTCCGGTAATAAATCCGCATCTTTTTTTATTTCAATATTACAAAGTTCGTTTATTTTGTAATTATTAACTAAATCATTTTTAAATTTCGGATTTATATCATTTTCAAATTTAAGTTCACTACCAAGTATAGAATGATTACTTTCACTTAATAGTTGACCATTCTTAATGTCATATAAAATTTTTAAATAAGGTCTATCTTCTCTAACTAAATATCTAACTTCATCCATATAGACAGCATTATCACAATTATTATAAATAATTCTCTCTTCTTCATTTTTATATCCTCTAAAAATATATTTATATAATTTAGAAAGTTCATTATAAATATCCCTAGAATTAAATGGAACAACAGCAATTAAATCATCCGTATAATTTGATAAATTTAAAAATGATAATTCTTTTTCAACAATTAATGAATTAATCTTTATTAAATTTTTATATCCTAAATAATTACATGCATATAAAATATAATTATAATCATTTATATTTATTTCTAAACCAATAATTGGTTTAATATCATTATTTAAACATTTTTTATAAAATTCCATTACCCCATGCATATTAGAATCAGTAATTGTAAGTGTTTTTAAATTATTATTTTTAGCAAATTTGATTAAGTCATCTACTTTAATTAAACTTTCAAGCATAGAATATTCCGTTTTTATATTTAAAGGAACATACTTCATATTTAATCACCACTTTTCTAATTTATTTTAATTATAACAATACTATTTCAATAAGTCCATTAATAAAAATAGAATATTAACATATTCTATTTTATCATCTTTAAAACGTTTTCAATATTTTTTTGAATATTTAATGATTGCTCATCAGTTGGAATTGAATAAGGATCACTTATACTATCATCTACTCCACTAGTTATATAAATAGCTTCTTTATTGTCAAAAACAATAATGTTGGGAGCAAATATTCTTTGCATATTAGTATCAAACATTGTTCCTTCTTCATCGTATACAATATAATCATTCAATATATAACTAATATTATCAATTAATTTTAAATAATCTTCATCTCCAGATTTTATAGTTTTTAAATTACCATTTTCATCTACTTCGATTGAATTTCTTGTATCTTCAATATTTACATAATAAACTGTCTCTATATCGTCATTATTACTTACATTTACTAATTGTTCAACTATTAAACGACACCAAGGACAAGTAGGAAAACCAAAGAATACTACAAAGTTTTCACCATTTTCTAATTTATTTAAAACATCTGCGTATGTTATTTCTTCTATTTTGTTATTTTTATCTATATTTACTTCTAAATATTCTTTATTACTATATGCTGATAGTTCTCCATTATTTTTTTCATATGCTTCTTTAAAACTTTCTTCTTTAGAAATAATTATAAAACTAATTATAACTACAATTCCGATTAATAATATTGATAATAGCCCTAATATAATTTTTAATTTTTTTTTCATATTAATTCTCCTTATTGTTTATATCTATTGCCGCACTAACTGCTGTAGACATCGCCAGTGTTAAATTGTATCCACCTATTGGACCGTGTACATCTAAACATTCACCTATAAAATATAAATTATTATTTATTTTTGATTCGAATGATTTAGTGTTTAAATAATCTAAGTTAATACCACCACCTGTAACATATGCTTTACTAATATCATTTACTTTAATTACTTCAACTTGATATTTTTTAACTATATTTATAATATCATTTATTTTTGTTTTTGTTAAATTCTTAAATTTTGCTTGTTTATCTATTTTCAAAAGAATAATTAAGTGATTACTAAATCTTTTAGTAAAATAATTATTTAAAACTGATATCGGTTGTTTCTCCAAATTCTTTTGAAAAATATCAACCAATTCATTTTCATTCATATTAGGGAGTAAATCAATTTCTAACTTTTTAATTTTATCTTTAAAAACAAATTCACTTATTTTCATAATTGATGTTCCACTTAAACCATTATGAGTAAACATTAAATTACCTTCTTTTTGATAATTACCTCCCTTAACGATAACTTCATCTAGAGCAGTTCCTGCTAGATCATATTTTTTCTTTAAAATAATACTAGTTTCTGCTGGAAATAATTTTGTTACTGGTTGCTTTAAAATAGATGAAAATAATATGTGATCTCCACTACTACCTAGTAACGGATAACTAGCGCCACCTGTTGCTATAACTAAATTTCTACACTTATACTTCCCTTTATTAGTTTCTAAAATATAGTAATTATCTACCACAATATTTTTTACAGACTCATTATAATTTATTTCACCATTTACTTTTCTAACTAAAAAGTTCAGTATATCACTAGCTTTATTACTTGATGGAAATATTTTATTATCTTCTTCTTCTTTTAAACTTACTTCACTTTTAAAATAACTATAAATATCTTCTGGAGAACAATTATACATAGTACTATATAAATACTTTTTATTATAATTAACCTCATTTAGAAAAGATTTAACATCCTTTAAATTAGTTAAATTACATCTACCACCACCAGTAATTAATAATTTTTTACCTGGGGTAGAATTTTTTTCTAAAATTAATACTTTTAATTTTTTACTTAATTTATTGGCACACATCAAACCACTAGCCCCTGCTCCAACTATTATTACATCATAAATCATATTATCACCGATTCAATTATATCATATTTTTAGTTTAAAATTATATCTTCTGGTAATACTAGTTTTAGGAGGGATAATTATGAAACACATACCAGATATGATATCTACAAAAGACTTAGCATATATCAAAGATATGTTTGGCTGGAATTTTAACATTGCAAAGAAAGCTTATAATTACAGTTTAACAATTGATGATGAAGAAATAAAAAAAGCTTTAGAAAAAACTTATAAACTACATCGTGATATATGCGAAAAATTAATAAAAATATTAAAGGAGGCATAATGAATAACAAAGTATATAACGAGGAAACCCCAGTTAGTAAAACAATTTTTGTAAACGAATTAGATATGATTACGGATATTTTAGAAACTGAAAAAAATTTATCTAATAACTTTTCAATCGCATTAAATGAAATGAGTAATGATAAATTATATGATAAAATTTTTGATTTCTTTTCATCTTCAAAAGATAATGGAAGAAAATTATATAATTTAATGTTCAAATATGGTTGGTATAAGCTTGAAAAAGCTGATGAAAGTAAAATTACAGAAAATGAAAATTCTATGACTAAAAAATTTAATGAATTAGATCATAAAAGCTTTGATTAATAAACCAAAGCTTTTTTATTTTATTTCAATATCTGCTATTACAGGAAAATGATTTGATACTATCTCACTATTATCAATTCTATAATTATTTACTAATATAGTTTCATCAGAAACAAATATAAAATCTAAAGGTTTAATCAAACTATAATTTAAATTAAAGCCAAAGTTTATAGTAGAATAACTGACATTATCTACTGTTTTATATTTACTATCACTTAATTTATAATCAGTAAAATCATTATATGAATGTTCTCCTTCAAAAAACATAAAATTACCGGTTAATACTACACTCTCATCTAAATTCAATAACTCTTTCATTAAAATTTCGAAAGACTTAGTTTTAGACTGATTATGATCACTTTCAAATTGTGTATTATAATGATAAAAATTTAAATTACTTTTTTTATCTTTCAACTCTACCCATGTAGCGTATCTATATGTTTCTGCATCATAACCTATTGACTCTATATTTGGAGTATTAGTATACCAAATATTCCCACTATCAAGCAGATCAAATTTTTCTTTTTTATAAAAGATTGTATTACCATCACTGTTAGATGAACTATTAGTATAATCATATCCATCTAACTCAGCAATAAGATCTTCTTTTGTCTCATTAATTAACCCTTGGAAACCTATTAAATCAGGATCAATTTCTTTTATCTGATTAACTAACTTATCAGTGGATTTTAAATTATCTAAATTATAAGTTACCACTCTAACTTCTTTACTATTAAGTTCATCTATTTTTTTTAATTTAGGAACATTTAATATATAAATTAATAAACTTAACAGCAGTATAAATACTATAATTAAATAAATATATCTTTTTTTCATATTTTCACCTATTATATTATATCACATTTACTACCAATGAAATAAAATTTATGATATTATATATAAAGGAGTGATTACATGAAAAAAACAATTTTAACTGGTATTAGACCAACTGGTAACTTACATCTTGGGCATTATTTTGGTGCATGTGAAAATTATTTAAAATTACAAGAAGAATATGAATTTTATTTGGAAATTGCTGATGTACAAGCATTAACTGATAATTTTAACAATCCTAAAAAAGTTAGAGATAATGTATTGGAGATAACACTTGATTTATTGTCTGTTGGATTAGATCCAGAAAAAGTTAATTTCTTTATTCAATCACAAATAAGTGAAATTGCAGAACTTACAGTTTTTTACTCAAATTTAGTAACTGTAAACAGATTATTTAGAAATCCTACTGTTAAAAATGAAGTTGCTAGTAAAAAAGAATTATTTGGAAATAATGGGGATAATATTACCTATGGATTTTTAGGTTATCCCGTTAGTCAAGCCGCAGATATTACTGCCTTTAATGGTGAAATAGTTCCTGTTGGAGAGGATCAACTACCCCTTTTAGAACAGTGTCGTGAAATAGTTAGAAAATTCAATTCAATTTATGGTGATGTATTAAAAGAGCCTAATCACGTTTTAAGTGAAACAAAACGTGTAAAAGGATTAGATGGTAATGATAAAATGGGTAAAAGTTTAGGAAATGCTATTTATCTATGTGATAATGAAGAAACTATTTCAAAAAAAATTATGAGTGCAGTTACTGATAGCAATAAAATTAAAAAAGATGATCCAGCAAACCCAAATAATTGCATGGTTTATTATTATCATAAACTTATTGGTTCAAAAGAATTAAGTAATATTTGTAATGAATGTAAATTAGGAAATCGTGGGTGTGTTTCTTGTAAAAAAGAATTAATTAAAAATATGAATGAATTTTTAGAACCAATTAGATTAAAAAGAAAATATTACGAAGATAATATTGAGCTAGTAAATAATATATTATTAGAAGGAACTAAAAAAGCCAAAAATACTGCTTCAGAACAACTAGATAAAGTTAAAGAAGCAATGTATATTAAGTATTAAGTAACAAATGTTACTTTTTTTTATTTATTAGACTATTTCAATCAATCATTTTTACTAAAGTTCATAAAATAATTTGAAAGGAGATTTTATGAATTCAAATTATAATGATGCCTATAAAAAAGCTTTACAAAAGATTGCTGAAGCAGAAAAATATAAACCTGATTGTTGTAATGTAATAGAAGTTCCAGGACCAACTGGTCCTACTGGACCTGCCGGACCTGCCACTATCGATGCTGGACAAACAACTACAATCGAACCTGGAAGTTCTGCTAATGTTATCAACTCAGGAACTTTAACAAACGCAGTATTTGATTTCTTTATTCCAGCTGGAGCCACTGGAGCTGACGGTGCTACTGGACCAATTGGACCTACTGGAGCTGACGGTGCTACTGGGCCAACCGGACCTACCGGACCAACTGGAATTGATGGTGCTACTGGACCTACTGGACCTACTGGACCTACTGGACCTACTGGACCTACTGGACCTACTGGAGCTACTGGACCTACTGGGCTTACAGGACCGACTGGACCAACTG
>CAYJJT010000045.1:0-1167 GCA_964370575.1 uncultured Muribaculaceae bacterium
AACATATTTGCAAGTATTATATAGTAAACCATTATTTCTAATAACATCTATATCACTCAAAAATTCATCATCTTCATAAAATGAAATATTATCAAGATCTTCATTTTTAACATTAAATGATGATTTCAATTTTAAAGTACCATATTTTCCATTATTCAATTTTACTGAACCTTTATATTTTCTGTCCTTACAATTTGAAATAATTGGTATAGCTATCATCTCATATTCACTATTCTCAAATATAAAGTGAGGACGATAAATTTTATGATATACTTTGTCATTAATTCTTATCATTTCAGACAATTTTTTTTGGTTAATATATGCTAATTTAGGAGTATAATTTTTTTCGATATTTTCGTTTCTTTCTAGATGAAATAATTTAATTTTTTCTAAATCATATTTAAACAGATTTTCATTTATCATAATATTATTTAGTTTTGCAAATTGCATTATTTCTTTTTTTTCATTAAAATCAATTGGTTTGTCTTTATCCTTACTCAGACAACAATCAACAATATCACATAAATCCAAATCTAAATCTCTTAATTTTTCATATGCTATATTAAATAATTCTGGACTAACTAATAATGATTTGGGATACTTTAAAACTTCTACATTACTAAAATTTTTAGTTAAATTTAAATAACGTTTTTTCAAATTTGGATGTTCCAATGTTAAAACTTTTAAACTATCCCAAAAATATATAATATCAAAGCCTTTGGATTTCTTTTTTAAGAAAAAATCTATATTTTTTTCTAATTTTGTTTTACTGGTAAGTAATAATTCAGGATATTCCGCTATAGAGTTAGCTATTTCACAGTAATTATTAATATGTGTATTTCTAAAAATTATAAATAATTTTCTATTTAAATTTACTGGTGTACTTGATTCAATAATCTTTTGAATCATATCATCTTTAAATGCATCTATATTCATATTATAACTTTCAAATATTTTTTGCAGTTTTTTTAAATTCATATACCCAACTCTCTTTCAATTATTTTATTTTTTTCGGATGATCAACTTTAAAATTATCGATTAATAGCATTTGTTTTTTTAATTCAAAATCATAGTATAAATTTTCACTAACATGCTTATCTAAATCATAGATCAAACCATTAGTTTTAAGTGACTCTATATCTTGAAATTTATTTTGATCGAAATCAT
>CAYJJT010000045.1:1177-7805 GCA_964370575.1 uncultured Muribaculaceae bacterium
ATGATTTGTCTAATCTAAAGTATCCAAGTTCACCATCTTTAATTTTAATTTCATTTTTACATTTATGATAAGGTTTTGAATATATTGGTATAGCTCTTAAGCAATAATTAGGCATTTCTAACAAATAGTAAGGACGATGATTTTTTTTAGGAGCATCATCATAATTTTTAGTTAATTCTTTAATTTTGTTTTTATTAATATATATAATTTTAGAGTTAAATAATTTATCTATATTAATATTTCGATAATTTTGAAATTTAATAATTTGATCATAATTATACTTAAATAAATCTTTAGAAATAATAATTTTATTTTCTCTAGCATAATCAATAATTCTATTTCTTAATATAATATTAGATATAGTCATGTTTTCACCTTTTTCAAAATCATTGATATAATTAATAATTCCTTGTTTATCTAGTGTAGATAATTTTTCGGGAGGTATATTAAGAGCATTTAAATTATTAATGGTTTCATCCATAGAAAAAATATCCAACAAGTAAATTAAATTTTTCTTAAAACTATCTGTGTTCAAAAATAAAATTGATATATTAGAAAAATAATCTTTTAAGTCAAATTTATAATTGTTTACATTTTTTAATATAAGTATGTTTCTATGAATTTTATGACTATTTTCTAGCAATACCAATATATTATTTTCAAGTACTTTAGCCAAAGTATTTTTTTCATGATCTTTAACATTACTAAATAATAGATTCATAATATATTTAATATTATTTATATTATCATACTCTTTTATTAAATCTAATTCTATTCGGTTAATATTATTAATATTGATTCCATAATAATTTAATAATTTTAATAGTTGAATATTTTTCATTTAAATCACCTTATTTCATTATTTACATAATTTTGTTTCTGACATAATCTCCTTACATCCAAATAAAGAATAATTAATCGGTATATTATTATAATAAGCATTTCTCAAAATATTTAAATTTGTCTCAATATTTACTCTTATACTTTTTTCTCCAGATATTAATATGTTTATTATTTCTGGAAATGTAAATACTGTATTTTCAAAATATGCTTCTGCTTCTTTAATATCTTTAAGTGATACAATCATGCAAGCTGGATCTTCATAAAAAGTGAAAAAACCATAATTTTCACCAATATAAATTATTTTTTCTAAAAAATAATTACTTGGAATAGTAAATATAGATAAATATTCAAAGTATATTTTTAAATTGAATTTTTCATCTACACAATGTTTTCTCACTAAATTTAATTCAACATTATTTTCATATATTCTTTTTAAAATATTTACATTTTTTTTAAAGACTTTTTGATTTTTTATTAAAATACTTGGATGCTTTTCAATTGCTTTTAATAACATATATCTATCTTCGGGATAAACTTCGTTAAATAACATTTCTAGAAAATTATCTACATTATCAATTTTATAATACATTTTTTTCATTAAACATTCATACTTACTAATTTTATTAAAATTAATATTATATTTATTAAAAATTTCTTTTAATTTTTCTTCCATATCAGTACTTCCTTTAGATATTATAATAACATATTTAAAATTTTTTTCAAATAAAAAAGCAAGTAATTTGCTTTTTATTAATAACCTATTGGGCCATTTACATTAACATTTATAACTTGGTCTTCACTTGAACAAGAAAATTGTGGCTCATAAGTATGTTTGTATACGTGTTTATTTACTACATGAGTATGAACTGGAATAACATGTTTTACATCATAACACGTTTCTGTCTCACAACATTTATTAACACATGGTTCCATTACTACACAAGGTTCGCAACATGGATTTACTGGTTCGCAGCATGGATTGCACGGATTGCAACAAGGTTTTACTGGCTCACAGCATGTATTCCATCTTTTATTAAATTTATTATTAAACATATTTTATCCTCCCTATCTATTCTTATTTTATGAAGAATTATGAAGAATGAATATGATATTTGACTTATAAAAAAATACCTTTTTTAAAAAGGCATTTTCATATTTCCATTTTTGAATTGTTTCATCATTGTTTTCATTTGTTCAAATTGCTTTA
This sequence comes from uncultured Muribaculaceae bacterium, assembly GCA_964370575.1. Taxonomy (GTDB): domain Bacteria; phylum Bacillota_I; class Bacilli_A; order RF39; family UBA660; genus MGBC107952. Next base: position 3,228 of record CAYJJT010000045.1, read on the forward strand.
ATAAACGATTAACTTCTTCAACACTTCTACCACTACCAGCAGCAATTCTTTTTTTACGACTTGCTTTTAAGATAGCAGGATTTTTTCTTTCTTCTAAAGTCATAGACAAGATAATAGCTTCTATATGTGCCATATCCTTAGGATTAATACTTATGTTGCTTAATCCCATTTTTTTAGCTCCTGGAATCATTTTAATTAAATTTTCCAGTGGACCTAATTTTTTTATTTGATTTAATTGTTTTAAGAAATCATCTAAATCAAACTTTCCTTGACTCATCTTCTTAGCTGCTTCTTTAGCTTCGTTTTCATCTATAACAGATTCAGCTTTCTCAATCATAGACATCAAGTCACCCATACCCAATATACGAGTTGCCATTCTATCTGGATAAAATTCTTCTATTCCATCCATTTTTTCACTAACACCAATTAATTTGATTGGAATATTAGTTAAATGTCTAATAGATAACGCAGCCCCTCCACGAGTGTCTCCATCTAGCTTAGTTAAAATTGCACCTGTTAATTTTAATTTGTCATTAAATCCAGTAATAACACTAACAGCATCTTGTCCTGTCATACTATCTACTACTAATAGTGTTTCATCGGGATTTACATTGTTTGTAATATTTTCAAGCTCTTCCATTAATTGCTCATCAATATGAAGTCTACCAGCTGTATCTATTAATACATAATCATAATTATTTTCTTTTGCATACTTAATAGCGTTATTACTAATCTTTACTGGATCATTAATTCCTTCTGAATAAACTTCGATAGACAATTCACGTCCTAGTTGTTTTAATTGATCAATTGCAGCAGGTCGATAAATATCACAAGCTACCAAAAGAGGTTTCTTTTTATATTTTTTTCTAAGCATATTAGCAAGTTTTCCAATAGTTGTAGTCTTACCACTACCTTGTAGACCTACTAACATCAAAACATTAAATTTACCATCTACTATTAAATCTTCTTTTTCTCCACCTAATAAAGTTACTAATTCATCTTTTAATATTTTAACAAAAACTTCACCAGGTTTTAAACTTTTACTTACTTCTTCTCCTAATGCTTTTTCTTTAACTTTATTAATAAATTCTTTAACTACTTTAAAATTAACATCAGCTTCTAAAAGCGCTAATCTAATCTCTCTCGTTACTTCGTCAATATTACTTTCAGTTATTTTCCCATATCCTTTTATCTTATCGATAGCGCCTTGTAGTCTATCTCCTAAATTTTCAAACATTTTATCACCATATATATTATATAATAAAATTTAATTAATTACTAGGAACTAGGAGATATAATTTCAATAATTAATGGTTCATATTTATTTAAACTTGCATTTAATTTGTCAGCCTCTTCCTGAGTTGCTACATAAACATAATCTGTGGGGCTTTCCCAATTAAATATATCATCTACATTATTTACATTATTAAAATTTAAACTACTTAAATTTAAATAAGTTACTGATTCCATTCCTTCAAACATACTACTCATGTTATTAGTGTTATCAGTATTTAATTTGTTATTAAATAAAATTCCTTCACATAATATAAAATCTTTAAACATATTAGATAAATCAGAATTAGCAATAATAGTATCATTTGATTGAATATTTAAAAATTTATATCCATCCATTCCCTCTATGTAACCTATAATTGAATTGTTTTTGCTTTTTGAAAAATCATACTTAATTGATGCATCTTCATAGTCTGAACTATTGATATTATTGAAAACAATATAATTAATATTGTATTTTTCTTCTCCGATTATACTATTAAAATCATTTCCACTAATCATTTCTTTTGAAACAGGATTAACAGTTATAGGCACAATCATTTTAGAGGTTTTTCCTGCATTACTAGTCGCTATACATTCGGCATCATAATTACCACTTTTTAGCCCATCAGTATTAATATATGTACATGTGATGTTTCCTCCTGAAATACCATAAATAACATCAAGATATTCCTTGATATAAACTACATCCCCTTCTGTAATTACAATTGGTTCTTTTAGAGTAATAATTGGATACTCTTTATCTAATTTAAAAGGATTAGTACATGTTGGTTCACTTTCTTGATCAGCGTTATCTATTATCCTTGCACAAACTACTATATTTTCTCCACTTTCTTTTATTGCTACTTCATTTGTATTATAATTTTTATAATGACACTCATTATTTTCTTCAATGCACCACTGAATTTCTTTTATACCTGTATTAGAATAATCTACACCTTCAATTTTAATATTGATATAATCATTAGCCCATCCCAAATGATTAAGTTCAGTAGAACTTGAATCAAAATATATTTCAGGTAATGGAGATTTAACGTTAAATTCTCTTTTAAAGTTCGATATGTTACCAGCAAAATCTTCTATTTCATAATATATTACTTTAAGACCAGCACTATTTGTATCAACAGATATAGTATCTCCTGTTATAACATCTCCTGTTATTTTTATATCTTTTATACCAGACAAATCATTTTCTAACAAATAATCATTCGTAATAATATATTCATTTATATTTACTATTGCATCTTCTACATTTGTAATTATTGGTGCTGTTTTATCAAGTTGATATATTTCACTACACACAATATCACTTGTATCCTTATTGCTATATTCTACAATCATACACACTTTATTAGATTCACTTTCATTTTCAATAATTAACTCACTATCATATTTTTTACTTGGTTCACATTCGTTTTTTGTAGTAGTACAATATTTAATTGCGTCAGAATCTTTGATATTATCTATTTCAATTTTTACTTTTATATTTTCATTAAACCATTTATTTTCATTAGGATTAATTTCGGTAATAAAATTAACGTTAAATGCACCTTCACTTACTATTACTTTTCTTTTTTCAACAGCAACATTTCCAGCTTGGTCTTTAACTTCATAAGTAGCATAATAAGTTCCTGGATTATTCATATCTATACTGCTAGTATCAACATTAATATCCCCAGCTATACCACTTGTTACATCCGTAGCTTCAACCCCTTTTAAATAATCAAAAGTATCAAATCTACTTATATATATGTCAGATAAACCTGATACGACTGGTTCTTTACTATCAATTTTAATTTCCCTATTAATAGTACTGGCATTACCGGCTTTATCATAAGTAGTTAAATTTACTTTTGTACCTTGAGTATCATTTTTTATACTTGAAGTTGATAAAATAGATTTGTCGTACCCTGATTCACTGTCATATCCTTCAGAAAAAGTTATTTTAACGTCACTGCGATACCAATTATTATTACCAACTATTCCCTCAACTTTAATAGCTCCATTAGTTGGATTTGATTTATCTACTTTAACTACATATTCTTTACGTATAGCATTAAGCGCATTATCGGTTGCGGTAACAGTTATAATTTCTTTATCAGTATTATAATCAATTAATGTTTTATCTAACTCTGTAGATAAAATTCCACTAATTTCGTCTACAGCTTCTACTTTTTTTATAACTACATCACTTATATACCACCCATTATTACCAATGCTCCCCTCTATTATAGGATCATTAATTAGAGGTTGTGTTTTATCGATTATATAATTATCTGAACACACTATTTCACTTTTTTTTCCAGTATTAGCAATAGCATTCAAACATACTTTATTAGTAATACTTTCATTTTTTAATTCCACAATATTATCTGCTGGTAAATTTTTATCTGGTATACATTTATTTTCTGTAGTAGTACAATAAAGTACTTCACTAAAATTATCCCTATCATATTCCAGGTTTAAAGCGATATTTTCTTTAGAATAATCTTCGTAATCACTATTATATTCAACGATAAAATCAGTAGCTTTATCATTTGCTGATGGGTCACAATATAATTTTTCACCGTCATATATACAGTAATCTTCTATTTTATTTTCTTCTACTTCACACTTATAAAATTCTATTATTTCACCATAATAAACAACATTTTCACAACCAAATTTTTTTTCAATATATTTATCTTCTACTTCACCTTCTTTTGCTTCTATATTATTTAAATCAGTATGTAATCTTTCTGCAAACTCAATAAAAGTGATACTTTCCCCATTACATCTTATTAATAAGAGTAGAATAATAATGATTATAATAATCATCATTATTATTCTTCGTATATTTTTATTTTCCTTTTTACTTATTTTATCTATAGTATCTTTCATAAATATTAACTCCTAGCTATACAATGAATATAAATAATTTATACTTATTTCATATATTTATAATTTAACCAAAAAGTAATATTTAATTCTAAATATAAAAAAAAGAATGAAAAATCATTCTTAATTTCTTCCACTCCAAGTATTAACTATATTACAGCTACTACTACTTGGTTCAGGATTAGGCATTTCCATGTGTATTATAGTTGGCACTTTAAAAGCTTTTCCAAACGCTACACAAGTTCCTGGTTGTAAACTTTTTTGTTTTTCAACAACATCTTCACTTACATTTGGAAGCATTTTTTTTATATATTCTAAATCACGAGGATGATTCATTTTAAATATTAAGAAGTTTGTACATTGTGAAATAACTGTTTCACTTATTTCAACTGGACGTTGTGATATAAG
>CAYJJT010000046.1:0-7773 GCA_964370575.1 uncultured Muribaculaceae bacterium
ATTAGACATATTGCATCCTCCTTTCGTCTATATCTGGTATAGACTTGCTCCATGTAAATCCGAATTGCCAGTTACTTGTTTTACCAACAACTTAACCCGGTGTTTCGACAACCTTACATATCCTCGCCAGCCACACGAATATAATTATACACTATAACAATATGATTATCAAGTGTTTTTTATATTTTTTTTCAAAATAAAAAAAGCATGTAATGCTTTTATTTTACGAAAGGTATTAAAGCCATAAAACGAGCTTTTTTTATTTCGTTAGCAATGTGTCTTTGGTGTCTAGCACATGCTCCAGTCATACGTCTTGGTAAAATTCTACCTTTATCACCGCTAATATACTTTTTAATTACATCAACATTTTTGTAATCAACCGTACTACCAGCACACATACGACAAACTTTTTTTCTTCTTCTAAATTCTGCCATTATATTTATCCTCCATATTAATCTAGGAAGTCATCATCTATAGTAACACTGTCTCCAAAATCTGCAAAAGGATCATTTTCAACACTGAAATTATTACTTGATCCACCCTGATAATCATAAGGGCTTACTGAATCATTAGATAGGTTAGAAGCGTTTTGTCTAGCTCCTTTACTTTCTAAAAACTGCACTGCATCAGCAACAACTTCAACTCTATATCTTTTTTCACCATTTACTTCATATGTACTCGTTTGTAATCTACCTTCAACCGAAGCTAAAGATCCTTTATCTAAATAAGCACATACATTTTCAGCTTGTTTTCTCCAAACAACAACGTTTATAAAATCTGCTTCTCTTTGTCCATCTCTATTACTAAATGTTCTGTTAACTGCAACAGAAAATCTAGCATATGGTAAGTTCGAACCTGTATATCTAAGTTCTGGTTTAACTGTAAGTCTTCCAACTAACATTACTTTATTCATAGAATACCTCTTTCTATTAGTTAGCAACAGTAATTAAATGTCTTAAAACATCACCACTAATTAATGATAAACGATCAAATTCTTTAATTGCTGCATCATCATTTGCTTCAACAGTAGCTACAAAGTAAAATCCATTACTACATTTTTTTATTTCGTAAGCTAATTCTCTTTGTCCCATTTCAACAAAATCAACAATCTTTGCTCCATTACTAGTTAAGATACCTTTGAATTTTTCTACAGTAGCTTTAACTTCGTCTTCACTAATAGTTGATTTTACGATAAACATAATTTCATATTTTTTCATTTTTACACCTCCTCTTGGTCTATTGGCTTAAAATTAAGCAAGGAGTAATTTAATACTCGTATATGATTATAACAAATAATATGCTATAAGTAAAGCATTATTAAAAAAACTAGGTATTCCTAGTTCTATTTCCAAAGCATTTTAGGATAAACACCATTTTCGATCATTCGGTTTATAGCCTTGACAACACTATCCTTGTCTTCACGATATGTGACACCATACCATTTAGCATCAGTTGATAATACAACAACATCCCTATAACTTTCAATTTTAGCTTTATATAATGTTTCAGGAATTAAAAACTCACAATTTAATATATTGTCTTGATTTTTTTCTAAAAACAAGTCAAATTCTTTTTCTAAAAAAGGAAATATACTTTCATTAAATATGAGCATATTCATCGACACCAAATCATTTTCTGCAACTATAAAAGAATTTTCTCCTGACAGTGGTGTGGCCACTATTTTTGAACCATTCTTCTCAATTGAACTTTCAGTTAACTTTTTTAATTTACCTTCAATCTCCTCACATACAGCTCTCTTTACAGAACCATTCGGTGATAGAGTGTTTTTAACTTTATATCCAATTACTGCATAATCATCGCTTTTTGTATTAATAAAATCACTGGCAACCTTAAATGAATCTCTACCATAAAAATCATCTGCATTTATAATTACAAAAGATTCATTTATTTTATCTTTAGCACATAAAACAGCTTGAGAAGTTCCCCAAGGTTTAATTCTGCTTTCAAATATTTTTATATTTTTCGGAATATCTTCAACTTTTTGAAAAGCATATTCAACTTCGATTTTATTCGCAATTCTATTCCCTACTGTTTCCTTGAAAATTTCTAAATTTTCTTCTTTAATAACAAATACCACTTTATTAAAACCTTCATTTATAGCATCATATATAGAGTAATCAATCAGAAACTCACCATTAGGCCCAATAGGTTCAATCTGTTTCAATCCACCGAATCTACTCCCCATTCCTGCTGCCATAATTAATAATGTTTTTTTTTGCATTTCATCATCCTCAATTCTAACAAAATTATATAAAATTAAAATTGATCTGTCAATTTATACATTAAACCTAAATACACATATATCTCCATCTTTCATAGTATATTCTTTACCCTCAAGACGTAGTCTACCTGCTTCTTTACAACTTTTTTCATCACCGTAGCGAATAAGGTCGTCATAACTTACAACTTCAGCTTTTATAAACCCTTTTTCAAAATCACTGTGGATAATTCCAGCACAAGCTGGAGCTTTCATTCCATTTTGAAAAGTCCATGCTCTTACTTCTTCAACACCAGTAGTAAAATATGTAGACAAACCTAGTAAATCATATGTTGCTTTTATCAATTTATCTAAACCACTCTCTTCGATTCCTAAATCTTCTAAAAACATAATACGATCTTCTTCTTCTAATTCAGACAATTCTGCTTCAATTTTTGCACAAATTTTTATAACTTGTGACCCTTCTTTAGCAGCAAACTCTTTAACCTTTTGAACATGTATATTATCTGTATTATTAAATTCTTCTTCATTTACATTAGTAACATAAATCATTTTTTTATGTGTTAGCAAATTAAAAGGTCTCAAAAGAAATTCTTCTTCTTCACTTAATTCCATATTTCTAACTGGAATATTTTGCATTAAAAATGTTTTTATTTTATTCATTAACTCTATTTCTTTTAAAATTTCTTTATCTTTGCTCTGTAAACCTTTTTTACCGATTTTAGAAATTCTATTTTCAACAACTTCAATGTCAGATAACATTAATTCAACATTGATTATTTCAATATCTCTAATAGGATCTACACTCCCTGTAACGTGAGTAATATTTTCATCATCAAAACATCTTACAACTTCACAAATCGCATCAACTTGTCTAATATGAGATAAAAATTTATTTCCCAGACCTTCCCCTGAAGCAGCTCCTTCAACTAATCCAGCAATATCAGTAAATTCAAAAGTAGTAGGTACAAAACTATTAGGTTTGTACTTTTCTTTCAAATTATTCATTCTTTCATCCGGCACCATTACAACACCAACATTTGGTTCAATTGTAGCAAAAGGATAATTTGCCGCTAATATTTTTTGTTTTGTTATTGCATTAAATAACGTCGATTTACCTACATTCGGCAATCCTACTATTCCAGCTTTTAAAGCCATAGTAACACCTCTTTTTCCAAAAATTATTATACATTAAAAAATTGGTAATAGCAATATTACCAATTCAACTACAAGGTCGCATTTACACTTCCTAACGGAAGACCAACAATATAAAAACCTATTATAATTAAAATCCAAACTACCATCATCATAATAATCGCTGGAAACATTAATTTAATTGTACCAAATATTGTAACATTTTCATTATCTTTATCATATTTCTGCAAAAATCCAATCATTATTATAAAATAAATAAAGAACGGAGATAATGTTTTAGCAATACCATCACTTACTCTAAATATTATTTGAATAAATTCAGGTGTCATATTTGCTCTCATAAATAACGGTACTAAAATAGGTGATATTATTTCCCATTTTGTTAATATGTTCGGAATCATGATTCCTATTAAAATTATTATAAACATAGATATTATAATTAATGGTATACCTGTCATTGGAATTGTACTTATAAAATCTATTAGAATTGAAGATATTACTACACTTAAGTTTGTATATTCTAATACCGTAGTAATTAATGATATAAAAAACATTAACACAAACAGATATCCAATATCTTTAAAACTATTTGATATACCGAGAGTATACTCTTTATTATCTTTTACATTTTTACTTACAACACCATATATAAATGAACAAACAGCAATGATACTAGCAAATATTATAACAATACCATTTTTAAATGGTGAATTTTCACCCAATAACATTTCTACATAAACATCAGAATTAAAATCTAATAAACTACCACTTGCTGGAAATGTTAAATCTGGGATTATACTATAAGCAACCAGTCCAACCAATACAATAAATGCTATACCAGAATATAATACTCCTTTTTTAGAAACTTTTGTATCATTTTCAAATTTATATTTTTTTGTGAATTTTTCTGCAATAGTTTTTCTAAAAATTATTGTTCCAGCTATTATTAATACTATCACAGAAATAAACATAAATATTTGTGTTGACATTAAGCTGTATTCAAATGTTTTATCAATATCCACCGTAGCTGATAATTCAGTAAATAAACTCAAACTATAATCATCATATGCAGGTAACAAATTAACACCATATCCTATTGAAATGGATAAAAACATAATAATTACCCCAGCTGCTGGACTTCTACCAGCATAGTGATAAAACGCAGCAATTAAAGGTATAAAAATTATGTATGAATCGGTTCCTATTAAACTAGCAAAAATTCCAATTATCATTGTAAAAAATATTATAATTGAAAGATTTGTTTTTTTGAAAGGCTTAAAAACAGCCTCCAAAAACCCACTAGTTACACCGATACTTATACCTAACACAGAAACTATTAATAAAGCTAAAGGTTCAAGGATTGAGAAATTTTTAGTAATATTATTTAATATATATTGCAATCCTTCAATACTAAAGATATTGTCTACAACCACTAAAGAAGTTTCTAATGTTTTATTATTTATAATTGTTCTATTACCATCAATACCTAAGGATGAAAAAATAAAACTAGCAATCATAATTATAAAAGTTAATAGAACCAAAATAAAAATAGGACTGAATTTTTTCTTACCATTTTTTTTATTTACCATTTTTTCCTCCTTTATCTACTTTCTTGATTTTTTTATTAAAATCTATTCTTGGCATCATTATAGTCCTTTTACAATGATTACATTTAATTTTAATGTCAGCCCCAATTCGAACAATTGTCCATTCATTATATCCACAAGGGTGACCTTTTTTCATTATGACAACATCATCCAAATTATAAGTTTTATTTTCCATTGTGTATCACCAATTGATCGAATGGAATTGTAATATTGTCCTTAGCAAATGCTTTTTTTATTTCTCTTCGAATAAGTCTTTCAACTTCATAATGTTTCATAGAAACAGAATCTGCAATTATACGAAAAACTACACCACTTTTGTCTAATTTCACTATTCCGATAGACTCTGCTTTCCCAACTAATAATTCTTCATTTTTATTTATGATGTCACAAACTTTCTCTAAAGTTGATTCTATATTTTCTGTATCCTCAGTATATTCAGTTGAAACATCGACAATTGCCAATGTTGAAGCTTTTGAATAATTAGTTAATTCAACAATATTTCTATTACATATAATTTTAATTTCCCCAGTATAAGCTCTCAGTTTAGTAGTCTTTAAACCAACTTCAATAACTTCACCACGAAAATCATTAATAGAGATAATATCACCAGTTGAATATTGATCTTCCAAAATTATAAAAACTCCGGCAAAGAGATCCTTAAGAGTATCTTGGATAGATAATCCTAAAACTACCCCAACTACACCTAGAGATGCAATCAAACTAGCAGTATCTATTTCATAAACAGCCAATATAAGCACTATGTCAATAAAAATCAACAAATATTTAAGAATATGGACAATTACAGATGAAATAGTTTTATTTTTTGCATCATCACCAAGTTTGAATTTAGAATTAATAAATTGATAAATAACTTTTTTAAATAATCTATAAAATAAACAAGATAATACAATTATAATGATTGGTGCTATAAAATATTTCGAAAGAACAAAATCAACAATTACATTTATCATAATTCATCACTACTCCTTAATGTTTAAAATTTCTAAAATTCTATTTAAATCAGCATTATTTGTGAAAGAAATAACTATCTTATTATTTTTGATTTTAACTTTAGTGTCGAATTTATCCACTAACAAGTCACTAACATAATCATATTCCTTAATTTCTGTTCGTCTATTAGCAATATTTTTTTTATCAGCAAAAGTATTGTTTTTCAAAATAATTTCTTCTAATTGTCTTACAGATAAATTTTCTTTTAGCACTAAATCAGTTAATTCATTTATTTTATTCTCACCATCTAACTTACTTAATGAACGAGCGTGTCCCATTGAAATCAATCCATCACTAACATAATTTTGCACTTTTTCAGGCAAGCGTAATAATCCTAAAATATTTGTAACATGACTTCTACTTTTACCTACTTTTTTCGACAATAAATCCTGAGTAATATTCATTTTTTCAAGCATTGATTGATATGCTTTCGCCTCTTCAATAGATGATAAATTTTCTCGCTGTAGATTTTCTAGTAAAGCAATTTCCATCATCTTATCATCAGTAAAATTTCTAACTATAGCAGGAATAGATAATAATCCCGCTAATTTACTAGCTCTAAATCTTCTTTCACCTGCGATAATTTCATAACCTTTTATATCACTCTTTTTTACAATAATAGGTTGGAAAACACCGTGTTCTTTAATAGAATTAGCCAATTCCATTAAAGCTTCATCTTTGAAAATAGTTCTAGGTTGATAAGGATTGGCTCTAAGATCTGATAAATTTATTTCGATGATTTCTTCATTTTTAATTTCACTATATACTTCTCGTTCAAATTGCGACATATTATTCATGTCTAAATTATCTGTATTAAATAATTGTTCAAGACCGCGTCCCAATGCTCTTTTTTTAGTTTCCATTTCTCTCCACCACTTCCTTAGCTAAATTTAAATAAGCTTCTGTCCCTCTACTTTGAGGATCATAAGATAGTATAGGCTTACCATGACTAGGAGCTTCTGATATCTTAACTAGTCTCGGAATAATTGTATCATAAACTTTCTCCTTGAAATAGCTCTTAACATCCTCTACCACTTCTAAACCCAAGTTTGTTCTACTGTCTAACATAGTAAGCAATACTCCTTCAATTGATAAAGATGGATTAAGATTTTTCTGTGCTAGCATAATTGTATTTAAAAGTTGCATAATTCCTTCTAAGGCAAAAAATTCACATTGCACTGGTATCAAAACAGAATCTGATGCAGTCAATGCATTAGTTGTTAACATACCAAGAGAAGGAGGACAATCAATAATAATATAATCAAAATATGCACTAGCTTGATCCAAATATTTTTTCAATTGACCTTTAGTGTTAAAACTAGAATTATTTTTATATTTTTCTAACAATTCTATATCTACTCCTGCCAAATTTATTGTAGCAGGTATTATGCATAAATTTTTAAATTGTGTTTTAACAATAACTTCTTCCAAAGTAGTATTATCCATTAGTAAATCATAAATACATTTTTTTATTATTGATTTACTTATTCCAGTACCTGTCGATGCATTACCTTGAGGATCTAAATCAATAAGTAAAACTTTTTTTCCGATTTCACCAAGAGATGCGGCCAAGTTTATACTAGAAGTCGTTTTTCCTACTCCACCTTTTTGATTAACTAACGCTATTATTTTTCCCATAATTTCCACCATCTTCTAACTATTATATATATTGTTATTTTATCATAAATATACTTTTTTTACTAGAAAATAATAAAAAAAAGAGAAACAAAGTTTCTCTTGGTATTCCCCTTTTTGGGTATA
>CAYJJT010000047.1:0-7662 GCA_964370575.1 uncultured Muribaculaceae bacterium
TCATATGTTTTTACTATTTGTTTTACAATGACTAAAATCCTTATGGTGCTAAAACTGTTTGTGATAATGATTTCACGTTAATTGAGTTTTACAATGACTAAAATCCTTATGGTGCTAAAACTATAATCTTTTTCATATGTTTTTACTATTTGTTTTACAATGACTAAAATCCTTATGGTGCTAAAACATTGCATTAGCGTTCTCTGTGGTGTTATTGTTTTACAATGACTAAAATCCTTATGGTGCTAAAACATTGCGAGCGGTGGTGAAATTGAAAAGAAGTTTTACAATGACTAAAATCCTTATGGTGCTAAAACCAGATGCATTTCGGTCTGTAGCAGAGCAAAGTTTTACAATGACTAAAATCCTTATGGTGCTAAAACTTGTGTGTTCAAGCAAAAACTTTATGTTCTGTTTTACAATGACTAAAATCCTTATGGTGCTAAAACTTCTCGTGTTATTCAACGAATATCCACTTGGTTTTACAATGACTAAAATCCTTATGGTGCTAAAACTTACCAGTTAATATATATCCTTCATCTTTTGGTTTTACAATGACTAAAATCCTTATGGTGCTAAAACTCATCGCTAAATTCTATTATTGATGGTGTCGTTTTACAATGACTAAAATCCTTATGGTGCTAAAACGAATGAAGTACCACTAGAACGATTAGAAAGGTTTTACAATGACTAAAATCCTTATGGTGCTAAAACTGTTGGGTCGACGGACGTGTGAGGGACCACGTTTTACAATGACTAAAATCCTTATGGTGCTAAAACGGTAGTTGACACAGTATCTAGTATATGCCTGTTTTACAATGACTAAAATCCTTATGGTGCTAAAACGGGCTGATAGTGCATCGGTTGCAAGTCCACGTTTTACAATGACTAAAATCCTTATGGTGCTAAAACGCCGTCAAGTGCGAGGTTTCCATCTGTATCGTTTTACAATGACTAAAATCCTTATGGTGCTAAAACGCTGCCAATGCATCAAGTACCTTTTGGTTGGTTTTACAATGACTAAAATCCTTATGGTGCTAAAACTAGGTAACAATCTATTAAGTTTATTGGAAAGTTTTACAATGACTAAAATCCTTATGGTGCTAAAACTACGCCCATGTCCTCACCTTTTAGTAGGTAGTTTTACAATGACTAAAATCCTTATGGTGCTAAAACTAGGCTCAAACCTCGACTATATCCAGTACAGTTTTACAATGACTAAAATCCTTATGGTGCTAAAACAGTTATGCTTTATTTATTACAAATGGATTGGTTTTACAATGACTAAAATCCTTATGGTGCTAAAACCTCAAATCGATTGAAATTTTGCACGATTTCATTCTATCATATTATTAACATATTTTCCATATCAAAAATATCCTTTTCATCATTTAACTCTTTTACTTTTAATGATTCAAAAATCAAGGCATATTCTTTCTTAAAAGTATATTTTTCTGTAATCAACTCCTTAATGTGGAACTTCAAAAATTCATAAATTTCCGCTTGTGAAAATTCTTGATCTGATAATATATTTTTATTAACCTTTTTCTGAAGAATGTGTATTGATGGAATTTGCTTAATATTTCCTTTTTCTATAAACAACGCCCTATCCATCTCTTTATAATCAATATACTCCGTATCTGATACCGAAGAAATTAATGTAATATACTCGCTTTCTTTACACTTTTTTACAATTTCTTCAAACTGTTTTACCGTCACATAAGTATCTACATTTTGCAAATATAATAAATACTCCTGTGTATTACACCTCTCTTGTTCTATTAGTAAATTAATAAGATGGCAGATTTTTTGCCCACAATTCATCTCATTTCCTATGTAAGCAATTATTTCTTTGTTTAGAATAGAATCTGAATTGATAACTATGTCCTTAATTCTAATATTTAATTCACTAGAGTACGAATTTTGAATTTTCTCTGTGATATCTAAAAATATCTTTTCTAGCTTATCAATTTCATTTTGTAACTCTACTGTTTGGATTTTCTGCTTATGATAGTTCATCAGAATAGAGTTTTTCTTGTATTCTAGAATTTTATCTACCTCTTCGTAATTACTAATCCCTATACATTGATACTTGTTTCTACTCACTTCTCTCCCTTCCTCTAAAACTATTGGATAGTAATCATTATATTTCTCTAAATCCTCATCTGTATACTTATAATTCGAAAAATATTTACTAATAAGGTCATACAATTGATTGCAATAATCAATATCCATATTTACAATCTGAGTGTGCTTATAAAACTTGAATTCTGCATTTACATCATTTAAACCTTGAAATATCATATAACCACGATCCTCTCTTCATTCAATATCGTTTCTAAATGTGATTTACTTCCAACTATTAAAACCATATCTTCGTATTGCTTTTCTGTAATACTTATTAATCGAACATTTCCTTTTATAGGCGCTTTCTCTTTTATTTTTGGAATAAACTTTTTAGCAAATTCCCTATTAGGACACGTCCTTACATATACTGAATACTGTATCATCACAAATCCGTTTTGTATTAAAATTTTCCTAAAGTTTCTGTAAGCCCTTTTATCTTCATTGCTATCAGTAGGCAAGTCAAACATACATATTAGCTTCATTCTGTCGTACCTATTCATTTGCATTAATTACTGGGAATATAAATTTACTTGCATTTTCATCCCTACAAAACCTTATAAAGGATTGGAAATATTTTTCTATTACATTAATCATATGCATACGCTTCCCTTCATACTTTATTTTATAGTCTAGGAACCCCACTAGCCTGTATCTCATTTCAAAATCAAATACTGAATCTTCTTCTAAAAGTTCTAATACATATTGATCATAAATAGGACGAAATGGCTCCATTAAGTCATCTACTAAATTAAAATTGTTGTACTCACTTTTATGGTGAACACCTATCATACCTGTGTAACCGTGCGCAACTGCAAGTCTCGCAAAAAATGAACGGATTATCGAATATCCGTAATTTAAACATATATTCCTAATATCGTCTTCATCCTTTCTAGAAAAATCTTTTCCCCACAAAGTATTAAAATAGACCTTTGCTGCATGACCTTCCCTATTGGTTGCATCTCCTGGGGCAACTTCATACAGATAATTGTCTAATAATTCAACATTTTTCTGATTATCACTGTATCTCTCCATTACATTTTTTTGATTTAGAATTTTTGCGTGTACAATCAAGCTCCATGCAAAATCCTTAAACTCCTGACTCCATTCAATCTGATGTTGTAATACCTTGCTCGCCCTCGAATGAGTATTCAATCCTGTAAAAATTCCACTTGGCTGATGTTTGTAATCACAAACAACTACTGAAATATTATAGGATGTAAATGCATCTAATAGACGACCTGATACTACCGTATCAAGATTACCAATTATTACAACACTTATATCCCCTAACGGTAGGGTATACTCCTTCTCTCCTTTTTGGATAAATAAATTATCCAATTTAAGTCGTAAATATTCGCCTTGCTCAATCATCACTATTCGCCAACTAATACTACCACCTCCTAAAATTTTATAAAAAAAAAGAGCCCGAGGCTCTTTTTTTGAATTCGGCATAAAGCCTTATTCTAGCAGTTCATAAGAACTTTAGTCATTGTATGAGGTTTCCCTCTTTTCTTACTATATACTTATATCATTTTATTGTCAAGTGAAAACTCTAATTTCAAGTCTTCTACTTCTACTTTATACAGATTCCCTAAAATATCTACATTGTATTTATTGCAAATCTTTATTTTTTTTGTCAAGCCTACGTAAGTCTGCTTTGAAAATTCTGCATCTATACCTTTTACTTCAAAATAGTTTTTCGTATTATGATTCTTTGAGAGGAATCTATACATCCTAATTTCTTCCTTATCTCCAAGTTCAATAATAGAGTTTTTATACAAGCTAAAACAGAATTCCTGACAATTCCCCTCTAAGTCTGTTATGGTCTGTCCCTCTTTTAATATTTTTTCAATCTCTAGCAGCTTTTCATACCTTTCAATAGGTAAAATATACTTCCCTTTCACAAACTTGAAGTCTGCAAACTCTATTGGCACCATATTGTAACATTCTTTTTTTGTATCATAATATACATCTGCACGAAACTTAGACTTATCTTCTAGAATTACCATGTTTTTTGAATCTTTATACCTGTGAGTAATATCAATATTCTTCCCAACTTTATGATCTAGGTATTTTAGTGCTTTGATAGCTGGTCCATTATCTTTCTTCGAATATTTAGTAAACTCCCCGAACTCTTCACGGTACTTTTTGAATGGGCTTCCTTTTACATCTTTGTAAGTGGCAATAACTTTCATCATCTTATCCCACGTCTTAGGGTCATGCTGATACATCAAAAACATTGTAGGATCTTTCTTACATTTTTTCTGAAATTTTTCATATTCTTTATCATCATAAATATCGCATATTGTATTGACTACAAAGCGGTCTCCTTCAACTTCTCTAGTTCCATATATAGTGCTTTTTGATACTCCTCGATTCACTTTAGTATCTATTTTATGCGAAAATTTTATCCTTTGATTATATTCTAGTATTTTCTTTTTTATATCCCATCCCGAATATGATAAGTATTCTGCTTTTTCATCCTTTTCAAGCTTTAACAAATCTTCTCTACTAATAATTTCTCCTGTTTGAATATTTACAAATTCCTCACTATATTTGTTGAGAGACAATACTGCGTAGCAACAAATCATTGCATCTTGTGCATGATGCCTATAATCTAAATTTCTATCTTTATCATAATCCAAAGTGTTTTTTCTCAGTTGACTTGTCATCGTTCCATTAATGACTTTTACTTTTGTATCAAGGTTATTATTCCAAAAAAATCGTTGTAACCCATTAAGAACTACTCTCGAAGCATATCTAGTGTCATTGATATTCCTATTTACAAAATTTTGAACAATCTCTACTTTTGTAATATCTTGCTCATTAAGCAGTAACTCCTTTTGCTTTTCTCCTATAAACCCCTTTTTTTTCAACTCTAATACATATGCTTTATAGGCTGAATAGCTCCAGACTCCTGTAGCTGATTGTAAGTATTTAAAAGGTGTTTTGTTAGATTTTTTTCTGTTTTGCTCTGCTTTAACAAGTACTTTATTTGCTTGTGAGTCATCAAAACTAATAGAAATAGGAATAATATGATCAATCTCGAAATTATGTGGTTCTTTTAATAACAAAGGAACACTAATTGTTGTTCCACTATACATACATCTCCCTTGTTGCTTATAAAGAAGTTTTAGTTTCTGCAAAATTTTTTTGTCATTTCTATAATCTAAATCCCCTTCTGTAATACCTGCATATTGTAGTGCTTTCTTTTTCATGTCCTCGTTATTCTTTTGTATCTTTTTTATGTTTTGTTTCTCTTCATCACTATTTCTATCTCGTGGCATTTCTATAACTATGTCTTCAAACTCATATCTTTTGATAAGAGCATTAATTATTTTCACTGTTTGGATTATAGATCGTGAAACCACTGGATTATAGATTTCATCTATTAATTCATTAAAATCTATTTTACTTGCTTCGACCTTTTCATAACGGCTCAGATTCATTTTTTGTATACAAGTATGTTGTTCATCACCTGTTTCCATCATCTCTGGTGTAATTCTCTTAATTAGCTTATAGGAAAAATTGGACCACCTAGAAAATAATACTCCTTTTTTTCTTCTCAATTCTATAAAAGTAGAAATTTCTTTCTCTGTCAAATTCTTTACATACTCATATTCTGAACGCTTCTCATTTCTGATATACTTTAAAATACCTTCTGTTTCCGTATTAATCGTTAAAATATCTGCAACTGCATCAAGTTGCTCTATTGAGAAGTTGGCTATATCTAACCCCTCTTCTTCAAAAGCCTTTCTCATACTTCTGTATACTTCAAAACTATGATTTTCTTCTTTATTATTCTTATCTTTTCTGTATCCACTAACATCTTCTGGACTTATTTTATATAGTTTTTTTAAGGCTGCAGTTATTTTCATTGCTGTCTTGTTTAACTTAATCATCTCGATAACTTCTGCTTTTTGCTCTTGCGTCAATTTATTTCCAAGAACTTTTATATTGCACAAATCATTCAATAAATTGTAGTGCTGTACAGTGTATGAAGCTGAACTTGCCCTTAGTTCACTTTCCATCCCGTTTTTCCCATTGTAGACACTACACTTTCCTCTTAATTCATCAAAAAGATTATCTTTAGTCTCTCCACTCGTTTTATACACCCCATAATTAGTTCGACTAAGCTCATTCCCTGGTCCTATGTAATATTCTCGCTTCTTTTTTAAAATTTCAAGATACTCTTCAATGAAGCTTTCTGTAATTACCGTATGAAATTGCTTTTGTACGTCAAGCAATTTTCTTACCTCGTTTTCATACATCCCTATTGTAAATGTATTAATAAACGTTTCTTCATCATGAATTTGTGTTCCTCTATATCCTCCAAACCTCATTAATCGTTCATGCTGAATTAAGCAAGGATACTCCATCCCCGATTTACGTGCGTTCTCTAGCACTCTATCATTCTCTTTCATCTCCTCTACATCTTCAAGATATGACACACCTCTATGTTTTGCAATGTTATACAAAACTGCAAAAATTTCTTCTTTTGAAAGTTCTTGCTCTAATCCCCTCACTCTTAACTGGAGTGGTTCATTACTCAACGCTTCTGGACGCTTTACTAATTTTGACTCTAAAAATGACTCTAACATCTTTAATCTTTCTTGTTTACGTCTAGTATTTCTTCTTGTTCCTCTAAAGCCTCTTCTATCTGCATTTTGTGATGCTTCTGCGCTTGAAAACAGTCGCACACCTGACTCTTGTATCTCTTTTGTATCATTTGATACTACAGCCCACCCGACACTTGCTATACCAATATCAATTCCTAAAGTAAACTTGTCCATAAATCTCCTTTTCACTTTTCAACCGTTATTTTCATATATTTTAATTAATTCTAGCATATCATTTTTCACCTTAAACTTAAAGTTATTTTCTTTTCAATTGCCTAAATCATATTCATTTCGATATACAGCTTCTCTGTTTTTATTCTTTTGCTGCAAAATCTATCATTTTTTTCTGTTCGTGAACTTTCCTTTCTTCGATGATATGTCAATATTCTTTACATCTTATAAAGTTTTTACATTCTAAGCTACTATTGTATACCTCCTCCATTTATCTGCAATTATTCCCCTTAAGTAATTATGCTGAAGTTATTCCGTTTTCTCATACTCCACCTTTAACGGCTCCATACTCAAAGCTCTAGTTACCCTATTAGCATAAACTATAAATGTTATGGTTGCATCTTTCTCAAAATTTTCTTCTGCTAACATCACCTTTGGTAATGTATTTGTATCATACATTTCTATTAATTCTTCTTTTAGCCCCTCTATATCATGTATGAATATTCTGTTGGCGGTAATAACTATCTGAGATGATACATGATTGGCTCCTCCCTCAGAAATTGTTGAATTAACCTCCATTCCTTTCCATGGTTGAATGGCAATTATTGCCCCTACCAATGCACCATACTTTGTCCATTTTAATCTTTTCATCCCTGCTCCCTCAGTGTTCGTATACGAACACTATTAATAGATATATTTTACTATGATAATTAACTTTAAGCAAATAATACTTAGGGGTAAGGTG
>CAYJJT010000048.1:0-301 GCA_964370575.1 uncultured Muribaculaceae bacterium
ATAATTTGTAGTAAACCTTTTTCATCGAAGATAATATAATCTTCTCCACGTTTTCCTAAAATTACTGTTGAACCATCTTTAGTGTTTGTGACTTTCTTGCCATTAACACAAGCTTCTCTTGCACCTTTCCAGTCTGTATAGGCGAATTGAGGTTTTTCAAGAAGAGTCCATGTGCTTGTAAAAAATACTTTATATAACTCATCTGCACTATGGTGGAATAGTCCATATACATCTTCTCTGTATATCCAGTCTTCATTATCCATAAAGTAATGAACACCTTTGTTGTCATTTTGAATTTTAC
>CAYJJT010000048.1:311-7343 GCA_964370575.1 uncultured Muribaculaceae bacterium
TCTTAGGTAAACTACAAGTTATACCTCTATCAAATCCTCCTACATCGTCATGTATACCAAAAGTACAATGTATACAACTTTCAGGTAATTTATCTACATATATTTCCATATTAACCTCCACATCTACCAAAATGATGACTACAATCTAAACAATTCCTTAAGTACTTCTCATGGTCTATGCTTTTTGAGTTCTCGTCTGGAAGAAAAGGGCAAGCTTCAAAATGACTACACCACGCTTTAGGTATACCGTTCCAACCAGTTAAGCGTATAATCTCATCTACCCATTTAGGACATTCTTCAGCACTACATTTTATAATAAAGCATGAACCATTTCCTGCAACTCTAAAAGCATCTGTAGTGCATTTGTAAGGACATATCGTAAACTTAGCTTTTTCTCTAGTTAACATATGCTATTTTTCCAGTTTTTATATTTATTATAGTATATGGGATATCTATTCCTTGTAAAATAAGTTTATCTTCAATTATGGCTATATTAAACATAGGATTCATTTGTACTAATTCATGTTCAAATTTTCTTCGTTTATTCTTATGTAATTTACATTCAGCATCTTCTGCAACAATAAGAACATTAGGTCTTTTTCTTTGTTTACCTATAGTAAATCTTGGAGATAGTTTAGTACAGTAATGATTATGTACTAGGTTTCTAACTCTTACTTTTTCATGTGGTTGTAATATGAATGTATTATCATCTTTAGATTTCTGAAAATCTTCATCTGTACCATTCTTTATTACAGTGATATTTAGATAATCCATTTCATACTCTCCACATATTGTTTTATTGTTTAGTAATATCAATAAGAGGTACTGTATCACCAGTTAGTTTAGGTAATATACCATCCCATTTCTCAATAGTCTTATATTGTACAAGAGTAGTGTTAATAGACTTAGCTAATAAGTTATTTGCATTAGCTTGAGCTTGTGCTTTAATAAGAATTTCTTTAGCTAATGCTTCTGCTTCAATGATACGTACTTGAGCTTCACCTTCTGATTTAGCTAATGCTTTAGCTACTTCAGCTTCTGTTTCTCTTAGCTCATTTTCACGTTGTTGTGCTCTTTGAGTAGCTTCAATCTTTAAATTGATTTGGTCTACTACATTCTTAGGCAGTCTAAGTGTACCAACAATAGAAATATAATCAATATTGATACCAAATTCAGCCATATCAATTCTAACTTCATTTTCTACAGCTTTGATAAATTCAGTTTTACCTGTACCATATAAGTATTCAACATCATGCATACTAGCATGTCTAACAAGTACATCACGTACAATATTACGTAAATAAATATGAGTAATTTCATCTAATTGTTTACGGTACTTTTGAAATAGTACAGATACTTTATCAGGGTTAACTGAATAAGCCATAGCTACATCTGCATTAACTTCAAGTCCTTCCTTAGTTTGAAAGGTAAAGCTATCATTGTTTGGACTACCTTCAGTTTTACTTGCTGTCCAGATAACATTTTGTTGGAATGTAGGGAAAACATATAAGTCTTCATTGAATCCAATCCAGTAACGTCCTACACCAAGCACTTCAGTTTCTACACCTTTATCAGAGCCTAATAAGTTTACTTTGATGCCTACATGTCCTGCTTCAACTTTTGAACAAGCTGTGTTCATAGCTGATATAACTAATATTGCCATAAGCATTAATAAAGTTTTAATATTCTTCATTGTTAGAAATCCTTTTTGTTTTGTAAAATTTGTTATATACATACATTCCTATAATAGGAGTAAGAAGTATAATAAAAATACCTATAATTACTAATTCAGTTTCTGTAGAACTAATTAATGCAGGTAAAATAAAACCAAATAATAAACCTACTACTAAAATAGGTAATACAATTTTAATATATGTTGCATACATTTTATTTATCCTTTCGTACTTTTTTATGCTTAAACACATTACAAATACTTTTAACCTTTTCAAGTACAGTTTTCTTTTCTTTAATAGTATTGTGTAATGTTACAATACAATTATCACATAAACTATAAGTACCTAGGTATATTGTTTCTTTCATCCACTTGTGTTTAGGATTTATTACAATAGTACTTTTTATATCAATTAAAGAAGTTTCTTTACCACAGTTATCACAAAAATGTTTAGTTGCCATAAATTTGATTCCTTATTTTATCTAAATCTATTATATCTTCGATTTTTACTGATTTAGCGTAAAAGACAATTCCTTTACGTTTTACTTGACCTATAGGCGTAACTTTAAATTTAAACTGTTTATTTTTAGCATAATGATTACTACCTACTCTTGACATACAGAAATGTATAGCATTTGTATCTAATGCTAATTCTTTATCCATATCACATTGAAGAATATCTCCTACTTCTTTTTTAAGATTGGAGTATTTTATACAATTTGTAAGATGATAGTATATAGTTTTATTTTGTAGTGCAGATATTACATTTATAGATTGTGCATATAAAACTCTTGAAAGGTTTATTCTTCTACTATCATATGTTTTTACGAATAAAGTTTCAGGTACAGGAAATAATCTTTCCTTATTACGTTTAATATCATTAACGTAATCAGGAGGTATAAAGAATACTTCAATAGTATACCCTCTATTCACAAATTGTTCTAAAACATAGTCTGTTCTAACTTTTTCAAATCCTACATAAGTAGTTTCAGCTAATATATTTCTGTCTTGAGTAATTGCTTTAAGAAGTTCTAATTTAGCATCAATAACAGCTTCAGTATAAATTTCATCTAGAGATTTAACATCTAAATTTTGATACTTCATAAAGTTATTTATATCATGAATATAAAATGGTTTATCTCCATCATATGCTAAATCTTGTTTAAATTCATTTCTTATAAAAGTTTTACCACTTGCAGGATTACCTACAAGGTATCTTAAGATAGGCATAATTTAATCCTCATGTCCAGAAGTTGTTCTAATAATTTCTAACCATCTTTTCATTATACTGACATCATCAATATAAGGTATAGTTAGCTTCATAAGTTTTATCCATAGAATGTCAATAAGTACTCCTACAGTTAACATTAAACCCCTTATGATAGCGAATGGTAGAAATATAATAGAGATTATAATGTAGATAATATTGTCTTTAATTGACATTTATTTTACTCCTATGAAAATACACCGTAATAAGCACGTAATCTACTACTTATTTTATTACGAATTACTTCATCTAATGCTCTACTAATATTAAATGCATCATTCAGATTAGATAATTCACCTTCTTTACCATTATATTTATGTGTATCGAAGTTTATAGTAACAAGGTCTTTAGCACCATTTACACATACTTTTAAATTAAATACTGAAGACTTATCATTATTATGAGGTTCTATTTCAATATAGTCATCCATATAATTATTTGCTTCAGATTCTTCTAATTCAATAGAAGCTAAAGCACTTATAATTTTTACAGCTTTAGGATTATCCTTATAAACTTGTAATAATTTTTCTTCTTGTAATAAAAACATATTATCTTCTAGCTCTGCCAGCAAATCTCTTACTATTACAGAACATTTTTGAAATTTAGATAAACCCATATATTACTCCCAAATAGTTGCTTTACCTTCAGGTGCAGCTAATATCAAAAAATCAGGATTATGTTCAAATACTTCACATAGTTTTAAGCCTATTAAATCTCCTAAAACTTCAATAGTGTCTGTAAATACTGCCATAGTATTATTATGTTTATCCATTAATTCATAGTTAAATTTAATAGGTTCATTAGAATTTTTGCCTAATGTAACTTTTACACTAACAGCTTCAGGATATTCAACCATATTGTTTAACGTTTGGTTTACGTATTTAGGTACAATTCTGTCACTCCAATTTTTAGCATTAATATCTACATGTCTATCCATTGAAGTATCTACAAGACTAATAGGATATCTGTCTTGTCCTACAATCAAGTCATCAGGACACCATATATAACATAATTGAGATTTATCTTTAGATTGCTCAAGAGCATCAATTACTTCTTGTATTGTCATAGTTTGATTTTTAACTTGCATCATAAAGTCCTAATAAAAATCCTTTTAGATAAGGGTCTAAGGGTAATGTAAATTCTCTACCTATATATTTACATGCAAAGAATTGTATACAGTTTCTTATACTAAATTCTTCACCTTGTTTATCTAAACCATAGTCTTTTAGTATAGCAATTAATATAGATTTATTAATAAGTAAGCCATCATCAGTAAAAGTTACTATTTTATTCGTACTTTTAATAAATGTACCTAAATTTAAATTTTCTATATTTTTATTAATAACTATAGCGTAATAGTAATTAGCATCATCTGGTATATTATAATATAATTCGTATATTTTTTTATTGTCCATAGTTTAACCTTTGATTAATTTTATTTGTTTATTTAGTTGTAAAATTTTTGTTTCAAGCTCATCTTTATTCAACTTATCAGGATTCTCTGTAAGACGTTTTTTCAACACTCTTCTTTTATTCTTAAGTTTCTTTCTATACTTTTCTAAAGACTCTCTATAAGTCCATGAGTATTGATTATTGCTCACAATTTACTCCTTAAATTTTATTGAATGTTAAAAACAATAAACACCCTATAAGAAAGCATAAGAAGAATATACTGTAAGCAATAAGTATTTTACATGATTTATAATATGCTTTATCGTTTTTATCTTCTACTCTACTATAAGTTCTATGACTTCCACGACCTACCCATTCCATTGTGCTATGAAAATGAGTTTTACGGTGTTTACTTTCTAGTATTCCACCTATAATAGCTAGTACTATTGTAACAAAACCCATAACAGTTTCAACCATGGTTATTCCTCTGGACTATCAGTTGTACCTAGAAGGTGTTCATTGCCTTCATATGGAATACAATGTTTATAATTATTTGATAAACATCTAAATGGATGACTTAGACCTTTTTCATAACGTATAAATAATTCAACAAACCATACAAATTGCTTACCACCCCTAACCAAAACCAAATCAAGAGGTTTCAATTCATGTTTAGGTCTAGGAAACACATAACCATCTGGTATTTTACCAGATTCGCATAATACTGTCTTAGCTTCCATATGCTCATTTCCAATAAACGGTATACAAAATTTATACCCGTATTGGTTCTTCATTACATAGTTTTGAAAGACTTTATCTGTATAATGAGAGAATCGCCTTCTACGCCATATACCGTCACGAGGTACAAGAACTAACTCATTTAGTACAAACTCATGAGGTAGTTTTGTAATCTTTACTTTAGGAGTTCTATCAGGAACATAGTCATAATCAATACTTACAGGTCTGCCTTGCGTATCGAAGGTGATAGCATTTAAATGAAACAGAGTTGGCTTTTGACTGTAATGTTTACGACCTTGTAAATCAAAATCAAAACAACCATAGTCGTTATTGTCTGTAACCATTCTGATAGGGTATCCTTTAAATAAACCCATAGTTTTTATAGTGCCTATTTGCATATTGTGAAATGAATAAACTTTATCACCTACTTGCCAATATTCTTTATCACCTGGTTTACACATAGTTTACTCTTTATTTGGGTTTACGTAAGTTTAACATTTTTGTACTTTCATTACTATGCCAATGGTCATAATCTGACTCACCTTTTATCCATACAATATAAAAGAAGCATCTACAACTATGTAGTTCTCCATTTACTTCATCAAACATTGGTATAAATTTTCTTATATATTCAGCATTAGAACCATCATACCAGATTGCTACACCTTCTTTATTATCTTCTGTGATAAAATCAATATGTTTAAAATTCATATTTATATCTAATTTCATGTTATAACCTTTTACCTTTTATATATTTAATTAATTCAGCTTCATTTCTTATAGGTCTAATATGTTCATTATTAGAAGCATGTACTAACCCTTGATACCAATGAGCATCTGAATTATCAAATTGTTTTAATGAAAGCAATTGTTCAGGTATATTTCTATCTTTAAACCAATTTATACCATGATTAAATGTTTCATACCCATCTAATATAGGATATAATGCTTCATAGTATTTTAATGCTGTAAAATGAGTACTACAATTAGGATGACATAGTATGCAAGCACATCTATTTTTTCTTTCATTAATGAAATGAATTAAATCAATATATTCTTGTAATGTCCAATATGAGTAATCTCCTTGAGATACTGATTTATCTAAAGCATAATTCATTATTTCTCTGATAACTTCTACGCCAAATACAAGTATTTCTTCATAGCCTAAATTTAATTCTATGCCTTGTATAATATTGTATTTTGTATACCTTCTAAAGTTCATAGCTTCTTTACGTTGTTGTTCAAAAGAAGTTTTACATAAACTATGAAATGTGCCTTTAGGCTGTACAGGATTATAATGGTCAGTAATAACACATGCAGATAATCCCAATCTTTGACATTCTAAAGCCATTACAGCAACTGAATCTTTACCATCTGAATAGAATGTATGTGCATGTGTATTAATAAGCATACTTAGCTCCTAAGTTATATACTATACATGATTTGCATAATTAAGTATTGTAAATGTTATACTATACCTTTCTTAATTAAATTGCTTTCTGGTATATGATTTCTGTTATCGATTAAGTCTACGTTTAATTCTCTGTACTTATCATATTTAGTACGTAATTTATAAATTTTACCTGTAAAAGGATGTACCATGTTAATACAACAATCTGTAATATATGTACCAAATTCTACTTTAATATTACTGTCAAAGATTACTGTATTTGGTCTTTTACCTTTTATACACAATCCTTTATATTTATCTAAATGATTACAATTTATTATTTTATAATGATTATTACCTATTGAATAGGCATCATCTAAATAATCTGTAACAATTATTATGTAATTATGTTTGTACATGGTTCTTCCTGTTCTAAACATTCATTGCAAATAACCTTATCCATATCGCATAAAGCACATGGCAGAATAGGTTCATCACAATTGGGACAATTTGTATAGGTTTGATATTGTACGTTTTGCAGTTTAACTTCTGTATCACAATGAGGACACATTT
>CAYJJT010000049.1:0-7131 GCA_964370575.1 uncultured Muribaculaceae bacterium
ATAATTTCACTAATAATTCACAATTATACTTATATTAATTGATATAATTTAATATAGTAAGAAGAAAGGATATAATATGGAAAATAAAAAGAAAATTATTGCAGCAACTACTCTACTACTAATTGCTTTAATAATAATTATTTATTACTTGTTTACCAACAATATAGAATCAAATTCTAATACCAACACAATTTATAATGATTGCAATGATATCGCAACTACTGAAAATGAAATTGCTTTACTTATAAATAATAATTCAGTAATTATTGATTTAAGTGGTGATGAAATTTATAATGCTACAGAACTAACTACTGAATTTGATAATGAAATTTTAGTCTGCAATAGTAAGGGATATGAAATATTAATTAATAATAACGAATATATTGATGATGAAATTTTTAATTTAGAACTGGATACTCTTAATAATAACGAATACATTAATATAACAATCAAAGATAAAAACTCCAGTTCTAATTATCAAATAAGAACATTACATGAAAATATTAATTTTACAGTAAGTGGTGAAAGCACTGATGGTTATTATTATTTTGATTATAATAACAGTGCTGTTAAAACAGATAGTAAAGGAAATGTAGTATTTTATAAAACTACTGACTTTATTAGAAACTTTAAAAAATATGAAATTGATGGAAATGTTTATTATGGATATTTAGAACGTAGTGATAATTATGATAATATTACTGTTGATGGAGCTAGTCATATGCGACTTATTGTTTTAGATGAAGAATATAATCAGATTGATCAAGTAGAACATTTACTCACTGATAATGGTATTAGTAATAACCATTCTATAGAAAATCACGACTATCAAATATTAGATTTAGGTCACTATATAGTAACTAGTTATGTAGCTAGTGAAGTTAGTAATGTCCCTAATGAACTATTAGTTACTGATACTGAAAATGTTAAAGTAGCAGCTGCAGTATTTCAAGAAATAAAAGATGGGGAATTAATATTTTAATTTAATTCTACAAATTATCCTGAATTATATACTTATAGTACTGATCGTAATGAATTCGGAACTGATAATTATGAAGATTATATGCATCTTAATTCTGTTTATGTAGACCCTACTGATAATAACTATATTGTGTCATTTAGAAGTTTAGATAGCATTATTAAAATTAATCGTGATAACGGGGAATTAATGTGGACTTTAGGCGGGATTGGTGATGAATTTAATATAAATGACACTGAACAATTTTCACGCCAACACTACGCTACTATTTCCATTAATAATACTTTAACTATATATGACAACGGAAACACTAATGAACAATCTAGATTACTAGAATATACTCTTGATGGAGAAAACAAAAAAATACTAGAATTTAATAGTTATCAAATTGACGGATACCACGGTTCTATTCGAGGTAGTGTAAATAGAATTAGTACTAGCGAAAATATATTTCTAGCAGCTTGGGGACAAACTCAAGAAAATAGAGCTTTTATCACTGAATACAATTTTGACACTAACACTAAAATAATAGAGTTTTACGATAATACTAGTGAACTTGATAGTAAAACATATCGAGTACATAAATATGGCAAATAAAAAAACATCCTAACGGATGTTTTCTTTTCTTTTTTAACATCTTTATTATAACATATTTAATTCTAAAAATAAAGTCTTGTATATATTCTAATAAATAGTAAAATATGATTAGCTGGAGGTTTTATGAAAGAATTTTTAAACAACATTAATTTTCTATTCAAAGACATTTATAAACATAAAATAAAATTATCTTTTTACATTCTTTGCAATTTAATTATTATTATAACGGGAATTATAATGCCAATTATAAGTGCTAATATAATAATACATTTAACTAATAATGAACTGTCACAGTTATTATTTATGGCAATCATTTTATCTCTAATAAATATTAGTGCAATTATAATAGATTATATATCTAGATGTATATCAAATTTTATAACTAACAATATAAATAAAAATTTAAATGAATATTTACTTGATGAATATATATCTAGCGAAAGTAAAAACATTGACTTAAATGGAACTGGAGAAATTATAAATAGAATCATAAATGATACAAACAACATAATTACTCTACTTCCAATCATAACTAAAGATTTCACTAGTTTTATAAAAGGAATTGGCACATTCATTGTTATATTTATTATAAATCCATTATTTTTCTTGTTTTTTATATTCCAAATGCTAGTTATTACTTATATTGGAAAAATAAGAACAAGAAATATATATAAACTAGATAAAGAAAATAAAAAAATAACTGACTTGAAAAATAATTTTTTCATAGAAATAATTCGTAGTAATAGAGACATAAAAATGTTAAACTCATACGATTCATTAAAAAATGAAATACAATTAAGAAATGATTTATTTCTTAACTCTAATATAAATTTACAAAAACAACGCGATAAATTTTCAGTAGTTGCTATATTTATTAGCATTGTCTTTAGATTATTGTTAATAATTTTATTTATAACAACAATAACAAACAATTTATTAACTCCAATCAACGCTTTAATAATTTACAATTATTCAAATACAATAAGTTTTTTTGGAGCAACTATAGCTAAAATTTTAGACTCTCTTCAAAAATTTAATCTTTCAAGTGAAAGAGTTAAAGAATTACTAGATGAAAATATATATCCAAAAGAAACGTTTGGAACTAAGAAACTTGATAATATTGTTGGTAATATTGAATTTAATGATGTATGTTTTAGTTATGGTGATCACAAAGTTTTAAATAATTTAAATTTAAAAGTCAATGAAAACAAAACAATCGCATTAGTAGGTAAAAGTGGATCAGGTAAAACAACTATTTTTAATTTATTATGTAAATTATATAATATTGATAGTGGTAATATTTTAATTGATGGAATCAATATTAATGAACTTGATAAAGATTCTATTCGAGGAAACATCACTATCATTAATCAAAATCCATATATATTTAATATGACTATCAAAGAGAATTTAAAATTAGTAAAAAGTGATTTAACAGATGAAGAAATGATAAAAGTTTGTAGTGATGCTGCAATTCATGACTATATCTCTACTCTACCACTTAAATATGATACATTACTTGGTGAAGGCGGTATAAACTTATCAGGAGGACAAAGACAACGTCTCGCAATAGCTCGTGCTTTATTACAAAAGACTAAAATAATTCTTTTCGATGAAGCTACTAGTGCTCTTGATAATGAAACACAAAGTAAAATTCAAAAAGCAATAAATAATATTCATAATAAATATACAATAATTATAATTGCTCATAGATTATCTACTATTATTGATTGTGATGAAATATTATTCATGAAAGATGGGAAAATTAAAGCTAAAGGAACACATAAAGAACTACTAAAAAAATCAATTGATTATAAAGAGTTATACCAAGCTGAAATAGAAAAATAAAAAGTAATCATTGATTACTTGTTTTATTTTTAATAAACTCATCTTTTATAATTTCTTTATTTTTTATAATATCTATCATCATTATAATTGATACAATAATTAAACCAAATCCTCCAACTATACCTACTAAGTCAGGGCCAACAAAATAATTTACATCACCATTTGTAAATAAGATTAATTATAATGGCTAGTGGTATAACTCTTTATAATTATTTTCCTTTTTTTATATATTTATCATAGATTATATATATAATTTCTATTAAAAAGATAATACCAATTAATGCATTACCATATGATCTTATCCCTACAAAACCTTCTGTTAATAATTGTTTTAAAATTATATATTCTACAATCACAAATCCAACTACATAAAAAAATATAGACTCCTTATTTCTCATTAAACATTCACCTATCTACCATAATAAATTTATTATAACAAAAAGAAGAACAAATTACTTGTTCTTTTCTATTTCTTTTACAAATTTATCAAAGTTTTTAAAATCATTATCATCTTTTAAATTAGTTTTATTTAATTGTTCTAATAATTTCTTTTGTTCTTTAGATAATTTTTCTGGTGTAATAACATTAATTAACACATACATATCTCCATGTCTTTTTGTGTTAACATCACTTACACCTTTTCCTTTCAAACGATGTTTATCGTTTGTATTACTACCAGCTGGAATAGTAAGTGTTACTATTCCGCTAAGTGTTGGAATATCTTTTTTAACACCAAGTGTTGCTTCAGTAATAGTTATTGGAACTTTTAAGTAAATGTCATTATCATCTCTTATATATAATTTATGATTTGCAACATTAAATTCTAAGTATGCATCACCTGGAGATCCTCCATTACTGCTAGCTTCACCTTTACCAGCTAGTCTTAATTGATTTCCAGTATCTACACCAGCAGGAACTTTTACTTCAATTGTTTTACTATTAGTAACTTGACCATGTCCACGACATTTCTTACATTCAGTTTCATAAGTTTCACCTTTACCATGACATTTTGAACAAGTACTTTTACTAGCGAATGTTCCAAACATAGTTCTTTGATGAGTAGTAACAGTTCCACTTCCATGACAGTCAGGACAAGTTTTAGTTTTATGCCCTCCTTTACCATTACATTCACTACATTTTTCACTTACATTTAATTTAATTTCTTTTTTACAGCCATATACAGCTTCATCAAATGATAAATTAATTCTAACTAATATATCATTACCTTTTCTTGGACGGTTAGAACTTCTTCCTCCTCCACCGAAGTTAAAGCCAAATCCTCCTCCAAAAATATCACCAAAGATATCAGAGAAATCAAAGTCAGAGAAATCATATCCTCCAGCTCCTCCACCAGATCCTTGAAATGCTTGATGACCAAACTGATCATACTGACTTCTTTTACTTTCATCACTAAGTACAGCATAAGCTTCTTGAGCTTCTTTAAATTTTTCTGCTGCATTATCTTCTTTAGAAACATCAGGATGATATTTTTTTGCTAATTTTCTAAAAGAACTTTTTATTTCTTGTTGAGTAGCAGTTTTTTCTACTCCTAATATTTCATAATAATCTCGTTTATTCAACGTCTTCACCTCTTATTTTTGTTAATGTTTTTAACTCTTCTAATTTTTCTTTAAAAATATCTAAAGTTTTATTTATAGCGTCACTTTTCGTCATATCAACTTTAGTTTTTGATAATATATTTAATGGTTCATCATTACAACCACTCTTTAAAAATTCTAAATATTTATCTAATGCATTTTCTTTATTATCTAAAATATCATATGCAATACTTATAGCAGCACTTAAGCCAGTAGCGTATTTATATACATAAAATGCTGAATAAAAGTGTGGTATTCGCATCCACTCATATTTAATTAAGTCATCTATTTCTAAACTAGAACCATGATACTTAATTATTAAATCTTTGTATGTATTATTTAATAAAGTAGTTGTGATAGGAGTATTATTTTGCTCATATTCATGCATAAGCATTTCATATTCTGCAAACATAGTTTGTCTAATAACAGTTCCTTTAATAGTTTCTAATAAATTATTTATATAATATATTTTTTCATTTTTATCAGTAGTATTTTTAAGCATATATTCAATCAATAAAACTTCATTAACTGTAGACGCTACTTCTGCTAGAAAAATAGGATATTGAGCATAAATATTGCTATTATGCTTATCCGAATAATAACTATGCATAGCATGACCAAGTTCATGAGCTAGTGTTGATACACTATCAAATGTTTTATTATAATTCATAAGGACGTATGGTTTAGTACCATAGCTACCCCAACTATAAGCACCACTGCGTTTTCCTTTGTTAGGATATAAATCTATCCAGTTATCATCAAATGCTTTATTTAAGTCCATCAAATATTCACTACCTAGTGGAGTTAGTGATTTAAATAGAAGTTCTTTAGCTTCATCAAATTCATATTCATGACTATTATTACTATTTAACTCTAAATACAAATCAGACGGATACATCTTATCTAAGTTAAAATAACTACGTTTAAAATTATAGTAATCGTGAATAACATTTAATTTATCACTAACTGATATAATTAAATTTTTATATACACTTTCATCAATACTATCTGCATATAAACTACTTACTAATGGTGAAGAAAATTTCTTAATTTTAGCTTGAATTACATTTTCTTTCAGTTCATTTTTATAGCATTCACTAATAGTATTTTCATGTTCTTTATAATATTTATACATTAAGTTATATGCATCATTTCTAACTCTTTTATTAGTACTTCTTAAAAATAATGGGTAATTACTGTGTGTAAGTTCGACTTCTTCATCATCTTCGTTATATAATTTACCTAATTTTATATCAGCATTATTTAAATTATAAAACACTTTACTACCAGTCTTTCTAACTGGAGCTAAATTAGATAATAATTCTTCTTCTGCTTTACTTAAAGTATGATTAACATATTTAAATAATCTTTTCAAATATAAATCATATTTATGTAGTTCTTTATTTTCATTGATATATTTTTTTATAACTTCATAATCAGTTTCTAATATTTCAACGCTAGCAAATGATGTTTTATTTAAAACTTCTGAATATAAAGATAATATTTCTTCTTTATAGCTTTTATTTAAATCATTAGTACTATCTTGATCTACTAACATATGTGTATAAACATATAACTTGCTAAGAATAATATCCAACTCTTGATCAGCATTTAAATATTCTAACAAGTTATTACTAGATTTAGTAATAGTACCTTCATATTTAATTAATTTATTAGTTAATACCTTTACTTCTTCAACAGCATTACTATAATTTTTATGGTTATCAAATATTTCATCAATACTCCAAAAAAATTTACTATCCATATCACATCTTAACTTTTCCATTTTTCTCCTTAATACACTAAGAAGTTCTAGAATATCTAGAACTTTTTTGTGTTTTATAAATTATTTTTCTTCAAATTCAGCATCTTTAACATCACTAGTGTTTTCTTCTTTTTCTGCACTAGCTTCAGCATTTGCTTCACTACTCGCTTGTTCATAAACTTTTGTAGCTAATGCCATCATTGTTTCATTTAATTTATCTTTTTTACTTGTTATATCTTCTAAATCTGTTCCTTCTAGAGCTTTTCTAAGTTCTTCGATTTCACCTTCAGCTTTAGTTTTTTCTTCATCAGTAATTTTTTCAGCTAAATCTTTAATTGATTTTT
>CAYJJT010000050.1:0-7102 GCA_964370575.1 uncultured Muribaculaceae bacterium
TAATAAGATAGATAGATTATATAGTTATATAATAAATATAGATAAAGAAATTCCAAAAGAATTTTTAGAAACGAAAAAAGAAGATATATATAATATGTTAGATACATTTCAGTTAATATATCCAAAAGATATATTAGATAATATGACAGAAGATAATTTAATAAAAATAAAAGAAATATCATATACTTTAGCTTTACTTGTTAAAGATAGAGTACAAAATATTACTAATAAATTATCAAGAGAAAATTTAATAGAAATGTATAATATTTGTAAAAGCAAAGAATTTGATAAAAAATCTACAGAAAATCCAATTAATTGTTTTATAAGTTACTATTATAAATGTATAGCAAATAGTTTGAAGAAAGGCAAGGGTCTTTCTTTTTTTGAGATTAAAAATATTGAACAAGAGGATATTGAATACTAGAGAGGTGGTGAAAAAGTGGGAAATAGAAAAACAATAGAATTTGATAAAAATAAGTTATATGTTCAGATAGCATGTTACGAAAATAACAATAGAATATACATAGGACTAAATACTAAAGATGATTATTATTGTGATTTAACAATTAATCTTGATAGAGAAATAATTAGTGAAGAATATGTATATATTGATAGTTTAGCTACAGAAATAGGTTTAGTTGATGTGATGAAAGAAAAAGGGCTAATTAAAGATGTAATAGGAACAATAAATTATAATATGGGAGAATATCAATATGCAAAAATAGATATAGAAAAGTTAAAAGAGTTTGATGAGCAAGGATATACAGAATATTTAAAGAGCATAGAAAAAAATGATATTGAAATAGAAATGTAAGTGGAGGATTAAAATATTGTGAAAAAAATATATAAAATTGTAACAAGTGATATTTATGCAGATGAAGGACAAAATACAATTGAAGTTAAATTGTTTGCAAGTAAAGAATTAGCATTAGAGTATATGAACAAAAAAATTAGAAGTGCAGAAGAAGATATTTCTAAAGATGAGTTAGAAAAATATACGACAGAAAAATCAAAAGAATATTATGAGAGATATTTAACAGGATACAAAGCAATAGATAGTTTGGAAATTTGGTTAGAGGAAGATGAGTTATATGATGAAAAATTTAAGCAAAGTAAAGAAAAAAGAGAATACGAATCAGAATACCTTTTGGATTAAAATTTGTATAATAGTATTAATAATCATCATCAATATATTAATATACATATTATCAATAGAGTATTTAGAATATAAAGACAATAAAAACGATTTAGAAAATTTAGTAAGTGATGTAGTAGAAACTAATAATGTAACATTTGAAAAACATATAGATTGGATTAAGTTGAAAAATATTAATTCTGATATTACAGGTTGGATAGAAATTAACAATTCAAATATTAATTATCCAATACTTTCTTATATGGAGTTATTTTATATAAACCATAATCACTTGAAAAAAAATAATAAAAATGGAGCTATATTTTTAAATGAAAATACAACTTTTGAAAATCAAGAAATAGAAATTTATGGTCATAATATGCAAAATGATATGATGTTTTCTGAATTAAATAAATATTTGGATAATACCTTTTTAGAAAATAGTAATATAAATATTTACACACCAAGTAAAAATTATATTGCAGATATATTTAGTGTATATACTAATTCTTTTGATATAGAAAAAAATAATATAAAGAATTTAGAGTACGAAGAAAGAATAAAATATTATCTTGAAAGTAGTCAAGTAAATATAGAAAATGAAGAAGTATCAGATAAGATCGTAAAATTAGTTACTTGTTCATACGAAGGAGCAGTATATTCACCAACAGAAAAAAGACTATATGTAGTGGCATATTTGCACGAAAAAATATAATGTTTTCAACATATTAAAAGAAAATTGTGGAAAAGGGCTGACAAATTTAATAAAAGGGCTTATTATATAGTAGAGGTGGTATATATGAAAAAAAATTATATAATAATGTTAGTCCTTTTAGTTATAGTTATCATTGCTATTTCTGTTATCATTTATTTTAATAACAAAGATGTAGAAATAGAGTTGATTGATGATAACATAAATATTGAATATGGCGATAAGTACAATATAGAAATAGAAAAATTAATAGATTTTAATGAGTATAAATCTATTGACAGGAACAAATTAGAAATAGAATCTAATCTAATTAATGAAGAAAATAAAGAATATCCAGCAGTAGGCAGTTATGAGATTATTATAAAATATAACAATCAAAGTTTAAAACAAATTATTGAAGTTGTAGATAAAACAGCACCAATTATAGAAGTTCAAAATATAGTTGAGATACAAAAAGGTATAGATTTACAAACATTTAATTTTGATGAATTTATTAAAGTAACTGATTTATCTGCTACAAATAAATATACGATTAATTTTGAAAAAATAGATGCTTTAAATATAGGTGAATATTCAACAGTTATTACTGTTAGCGATATATTTAATAATGTAACTTCAAAAGAGTTTATAATAAAAATTTTTGAACAAGAAACAACTGAATCTAAAGAACAGGAGGAACAATCAAATTTAGAAATTACACAAAATACTAATAACACAAATAACTCAAATAAAAATGAAAGTGTTACATCACAAAATAGTAATCAGAGTAGTAGTAATTCTAATTTGAATAATACAGAAATTAAAGAAGAGGTAGCAGGAGGGCAATCACAAAACGAAAGTACTGCTGAAGAGAAGCCAAAAGAAGAAAAACCCATAGTAGAACAATGTACTACAAATAATAATCATAGTATAAAAGTTGGAAATGTTAATAGATGGTTTGATTCAAAATTATCTGCTATAAACTACTATAATGGAATTGTAGCAGATGTAAGTACAAAATGGGAAGAAAATAAAATAGACGATGAAACATATAGAAAAACCTGTCCATATCAATATGAAGTATTTAGTTGTGCCTATTGTGGAAAATGGACTATGAACTTATTTTATAGATAAATAGATAAGATGGTACTTGATTTATATTAAGATTCATAGTATTATATACATTAAGATGAGGAAGTCAGAAATGTGATGTGTCGTAACCTTTTGTAGAAAGGGGGCGATGCTTATGTTATACGAGCAAGTGTACATATTTTTAATATATACGTTATTTATAATACTTGTTAATTTAACAGTTGTAGTTATTGTCTTATTTGCATTATTAGTTAGTGCAAATAAAGAATTAGATAATTACAAATATAAAAAAAACACATCTCTGCTTAGCCGTTAGAGATGTGCTTTGATTTAAAACTAACACGGCACACCATGTAAATGGTGTCCTCATCTGATATATTTATTATATAACTAAATTTATAAAATGTCAAATTTTTTTCAAGTTCTTTTATAAAATTTAAGTTGATAAATAGGAGGAATTTAGATATATGACTTTAGATTTTATAACAGAATATATAGAGCAAAAAATAAATAAAAATGAAGAATTAGTAAAATTTACATATTATGAACTTAGAGTTAAGCTAGATTTATCTACAGAAGAAACAGAAGAATTTGTAAATTTAATAACAATAAAATTAAGAAATTTAAAATATAAAACATATAAAGCAGGTGAGTCATATACATATAATGGAACAAAATATACAGTTTTAGAAAATGAATTAATAGTTGCTTTAAAGTAGAAACAAAGGATTAGTATTAAATACTAGTCTTTTTTTGTTGCTATAAGTTAGGAGGTGAAAAATGAAAAGAAAAATCGAGAATAAAATAAAAAAGTTAGAAGAGTACAAAGAAGTTAAAATAAATAAAAAAGAAGAAATCCAAAAAGAAATAGAAGATGTGGAATTGAAATTAAAGAAATTAAATGTACTTAAAAAAGAATTTGAAAAAATTGAAAATAATACTATAAATTATTTAGAAACATTAAAAACATAGGAGAATATTAATGAATAGTGAAGAAAAACAATTAGTAAAAAAATATTTGAAATACAGAAGGAAAGTTAAAATGTACATTTTAATTATCATCTGTATTTTTATTTTACCAATAATACTATGTATTTTATTTAGATATAACAATACTACAATATATTATGGGGGAGTAGAAGAAAAGACAGCACCGAGCGAAAATAAAATAGAGATAGATATTAATATAGAAGATAAAGAAGAAACAGAAGATAAACTTGAAATTAAAGAAAATAATGTAGAAATAACAAAAGAAGAGGAACCTACTAATATAACCGAAAGTTATGACGATAAAACTGTAGAAGAAGATTATTCAAAAGTAAAACCTAGAAATAAAGAATTTTTATTTATAGAAGGGTACACAATGGAAAATGTTTCTTCAGCAGCAGAACAATATTTAATAAACAGTGGATATAACGGTGAGTGTATTCCAATACAAGATGAAGAGGGAATATTTTTAGGAATGAAAGTAATATTTTATTAAAGAAAGAGGAAATAGAAATGAATAAGAAAAATTTAAAAGTTATATCAATAATATCATTAATAATTTTAATTGCATCAAGTATAATACCAGTTTTAGCAATTAGTGGAAATGGTAATTATGTGATGCAAGAATATGGATCAGGTTTATTAACTACTGATCATGGTGCAGGGGCATGGGGTGTAACTATACGAAATATGACAGACAATGCAACTGGAGAGAAAAAAACAATATTTTGTTCACAACATGGTGTAACATTCCCAACAGGAGTAGTTGAAAATGCAACATATTATACTCCAACAGATGAAGCGACAAAAAGAGCTTGTAAAGTTGCATACTTTGGGTGGTATTCAAAATATGGTGGATATATTGCAGATAATAATATGCAATATAGTACAAAGTTAGATTATGTTTTTACTCAACAATATGTATGGGAAACATTAGGACAAAGTACAGCAAGTTTTCTTGATGCAAATGTTCAAGTACAGTTTAACACTTTTAAGAATACTATAAATGAAAAAATAGCTAATATGCAATTAAGACCAAGTTTTGATTTTACAACAATAGATATAACAGCAGGAGAAACCATTGTTTTGACAGATACAAATAATGTATTCAAAGATTATCAAAGCGTAAATAGAACATATAATAATATCACTTTTACACATAATCAAGGGGAAAACACATTAAATATAACAGTACCACAAAATTATAGTGGAAGTGAAAGACTAAATATATCAGATAATACATTTAAAAATTTAGGATTAGTAAAAGCAGAGTCAATAGATTATGATACTTCAATATATTTTGCTTTTAGAGAAGGCGTACAAAATCAAATATATTCTATGAACTATAATGATCCAGTAACACTAGCACTTAGTCTAAATATTGATATTAGAGGGAATATAGAGCTAACAAAAACAAATATGAATAATGATTTAATAGATGGAGCAGTTTTTAATATTAGTGGTCCAGATTATAATCAAAATCATACTGTAGTAAATGGGAAATTATTAATTGAAAATATTAAGTCTGGTACATATTCGATTAAAGAAATAACAGCACCAAATGGATATATTTTAAATAATGAAACATATACAGTTAATGTTATTCCAAACCAAACATCTAATATATCAATATCTAATAGTGAGCCAACTGGTACAATACTATTAAGAAAAACAGATATAGAAACAGGAGCAATTGCACAAGGGGATAGTAGCTTCGAAAATGCAGTATATAAAGTATATGCAAATGAAGATATATATAATATATCTAATACTATTAAATATTACTCAAAAGGTGATCTAGTTGCTACAAGAAATACAAGCAAAGATGGTAGTATGCAAGAAATAACATCATTGCCATTAGGAAGTTATATTGTAAAAGAAGAAATAGCACCAAATGGATATTTAATTGACAATCAAGAATATATTGTAGATTTAGTATATGAAAATCAGAATAAAGAAATCATAATAGGTGAAGTAACAAGTTTAGAACAAGTGAAGAAGATGCAAGTACATATATTTAAGTCTGGAATAAAAGAACAATCAGGGTTAATTCAAGGTTTAGAAGATGCAGAGTTTAGTATAAAATTAAATTCAACCGTTGAAAAAGCATTAGATGAAGGATATTCTTATGCAGAAATATGGAATGGATTAGATGAAGATAATAATAAAGTCGAAGTAGATAATAAAAGAGTTGAAGAAGCACAGTTAATTGCACCAACTGTTGAAGTTATTATTACAGATGAAAACGGTAATGCTTATACACAAAATAAATTACCTTATGGAAAATATCTAGTTAAAGAAACGAATACTCCAAAAGATTACTATACAGCAACTGATTTTACTTTTTCAATAACACAAGATGAATCTGAAATTGTAGAAATATCACAAAAAACAAAACATTTATATGTAAATAATGAACAAATGGAAACATATATTAAATTAGTAAAAAAAGATAGAGATACTAATAAAATTGTGTCATTAAATTCTACTACTTTTAATATAAAAGCTAGTGAGGATATATATGATCGTGGAAATGGTGAAATAATATATAAAAAAGATGAAATAGTAACTCAAAAAATAGGAAGTACAATATATACATCATTTACAACTAATGCAGATAATATATTAATACCAAATGAAAGTTATAGTAATAATAATGAAGAAAAGGGTACGGTAATAACACCATTAGAATTGCCTGTTGGAAAGTATGAATTGATAGAAATTCAGACTCCTGCAGGTTTTTTGACGCTTGAAGAAAATATGAAATTTGAAATTAAAAATATCAAAGACTATGATCAAGATAATGCAAATGATTATATAAAAACAATTGATATATTAAATGACAAACCTACAGGAACAATTAATATAGATAAAAAAGTAATTTTAAATGAAGAAGTAGATAAAACACTATTAAACGATTTAGATTATACAAAGATTGAATTTTCACTATATGCTAAAGAGGATATAATAGATTATGCAGATGGAAGTATAATATATGAAAAAGGAAAAGAAGTAGGGAAATTTAATTTAGATATAAACGGAAAATTAGTTATTGAAGAATTACCACTAGGAGTATATGAATTAAGAGAAACTAAAACTATAGATGGGTTAATTCTTAACAAAGAAAGTTTTGAAATTAAATTTATTCAAAATGATTTTGTTACAAGTGTGTATGAAGAAAACCTTGAAATAGAAAA
>CAYJJT010000051.1:0-7068 GCA_964370575.1 uncultured Muribaculaceae bacterium
TTTTCATAGTTAACAGCTATGTGCATTGCCTTTATGCTATATCCCAATGGTTGCAGAAGTAGGAATTGAACCTACGTATCCGAGGGTATGAACCTCGTGTGTAACCACTACACTATTCTGCAATGGAGTCACGTATGGG
Source organism: uncultured Muribaculaceae bacterium (assembly GCA_964370575.1). Lineage (GTDB taxonomy): Bacteria > Bacillota_I > Bacilli_A > RF39 > UBA660 > MGBC107952. The sequence continues at coordinate 140 of CAYJJT010000051.1, forward strand.
AATTGAACCCATCTGAATAGATTGAAAATCTATTATCCTAACCGATAGATGAACGTGACATTATACTTCAGTGTGCTATTACGCTAAAAAAGTATTAATATCTTTCCTATATCCTAGTATATACAATAAATCAAAGTATAAGATATTTTACTATTATTGTATATTAGCGTTCTTTAGGTAAATACTTTACTCCTTAGATGATGGCTGCTTCTAAGCCCACATTCTGAAGTGTTTAAAAATATGTGAGAGTTTTTATTCGCGTAGAACTCTCATAAACTACAAGCGCAAAATAATTTTTTTTCTATATATAATTTAAAACTATTTTCAGATGTAGTGCATATAGCACAGCTCCTTTTTTATGAGGTTAGGGTTAATAGCAACTATGCGTAACATTTTATATAACAAGATAAAGAAAAGATTTAGCAGAGCTTTCGTTGCTACTTGTTATTCTAACATAGTAAAACTATTTGATATTCTATCAACACTATCTAATTTCTATTAGCAATAGTTATTATCCTCTAACAGAGTCCGATTACCTTGATTCAAGGGTAGTGTTCTTAGGGCTACATTTTATATCAAGGTATACGCTTAAGGGTGCTTTAGGATTTAAATTATGATTGGTTGCTGTAACTTTATCTTTAAATATTAATTAAAGTCATATCTAGAAGACATGACTGTTTTTAGCATGATATCCATAGGATTCATTTCATTACCTAATACAGATTTTAGAATAGAAGGACTATACCCAGATACTAATGCTGTACCAGTTTCATGACGTTTAACAGGAACATTACCTATTGTACCATCAACATTCCAGAATACTAAATTAGGCATAGGATATCCTGCATCAGTATACTTTCTTTTAATAGTATCAAAGTTATTGGTTGTACTATATCTTCCCATACCTCCTACATCATCAAAATGCATATCTGAAATAATTAATAGTGTCTTAGGCATTTCTTCAACACTTAGTTTTTCAGATTTAAGCTTTTGCAGGAATACATCAAATACTGCTTGTAAATTTGTATTCATATCTCTAGCACTTTGCACTAAAGTAGTAGCTTCCATTTTTAAGTCAGTAATTGGTGAACATATTTTATGTAGTTCAGGTTGTCCACAGAAAGTCATTACAAGGTCTTTAAAAGCACCTTTATTACGTTCTGCTATATATAAACCTAAAGCTACAGAAACTGTCTTAGGAGTGTTTACAAAGCTAAGTGAACCCATAGAACCAGATACATCACATACAGGTAGAATGGAGTTATCACCTTCTAAGAAATTAGGTAAAGCTTTCCACATTGGTAAAGCAATATCATTACCACTTTCCATAGCTCTATAGAGCACTTCATTTGGATATACTGCACCAGCATTAATTTTAACTTCACCTTTAGCTAAGCTTTCTATAAATGCTTTAAAACGTACTTCATCTCTACGTTTAAAACATTTAGTATAATTTAACATAGCTCTACTAGGAACATGTTGGTAATTGATTTCTGAAAATTCATTTTTACACATTTTAGATTCAACTACATTAGTTACAGAAGACAATAGTTTTCTGTATTGTTTAGCAGATACACCTAGTTCTTTCATAAGCCATAATGCAATAGCTCTTTTTGAACTAGATTCTCTAGGCATCCATTTAGCGCATAAAGCATCATTGTTTGCTAATGCAGATTTAACTAAAGATGCTACATGCTGTTGCATAATTGAAGTTTGTACTGCAAGCATGTCATCCCATCTACCTAATTCAGGTAGTTTATTGATAACTAGTTTACATAAACCATATGCTTTAATGCCTTCAAGATATTGAATAAAATCTCTAATATGCTGTCTTTCTCCAGCACCTTGTCGAATATCTCTAGCCCATAGCATAATACGAGTAGTCAAATCAGGATTTTCATAAAATGCTTTATGACGTACACTATTGATAGATTGTCCTCTACTAGCTCCTATAAGGAAAAAGAGGTCTAAACAAGCATTAGCACTTGTTGAATGAGTTACAGCACCATTAGCTGTAAAAGTATCATTAGTTGTCATTTCTTCAAAAAAAGTACTCATAGATTTTTCCTTCAGGATAGCTAAATTACTAGTCTATTCAGACGTTTCATTTTTACCACGTAGTCATTCTTGGTTATATAAACTATATGTATATCTATTCGATACATGCCATACAGCACAATATATTTATTGCATAATTTTGGTTTATATATCTCTCGCTAGGACAGTCTGGTTTATTAATAAATGCTAAAGCTATCCTCTAAAATTGTTTACAAGATGATATTAAGGGGATTGAATCTTCAGTTTTCAATTGTTTTTAAAGTTTGCTGTAAATCATCTTAAAATATTTGTCCTTAGACAGAGGAGGCTAAACTGCCTAAGGACTTCCGAGGAGGGAAATTTGTCATTTTTTGTTTATCTGAGCTTTTTTGCTCATTTCATTCCATTCATTACTTGCTTCGTAATGAGTAGGATGATTCTTTGTTCTTTTACCACATTGTTTACACTTAATTGCATGTGTATTGATAGGAGTGTCTATAATTACATAGCTTACTATTTTATCTTCAGCTCCACAATGTTGACAGATAGTAGTACGGGTCATGTATACATCTCCTCAGGATATCTGATAGCTATTGTATTGTCTGTAAATTTGACAATACAGCTTTTAGGCTCTAAAATAATATCTTTTTGATAATTATTAAAATTAAATCTAATCTTACGTTCAGCCCATATGAAATTTGCATTAGTACCATATAGAAAATCTATAATGTCATAGCGTTCTTGTAGAATATTTTCTACATAAAGTACAGTAGCTATTTTTGGTGTAGGCTTATTAAGTGGATTATCTATTTTTAAAGCTAAATCAGATAATATTTTTGCTAATTTCTTACGACATTGTATCATATTACCCTCCTGAGGTATCTAGTAGTTAAAAATGGTTTTAAGGAATGTCCTTTTCTACTAATATCATAGCAGTTATAGTTTCATGTATTTTTTCTAATTTAGTATGAATACGTTCTAACAATTGTTGTTTACACCCTTCAATACTCATATGAGTTTCAATATCATTGAGAGTATAAATAATTTCATCATTAATAGATTCCATTGTTATAATAAGTTCATCTGACATGTATAACTCCTTTTCAAGTCTATCATTTTTTGTTTATCAAAAAGTAATACCAATAGAAAGTATCTATTGGTATTATAAAGAGGAGAAAGTCTATGAAGTAATTACAGTACTCCATAAACTTCATTTTGTCAATAAAAAAATACCCTAGTGTACAATTCAGTACACTAGGGCAATATTAGAGGTTATTTAAGAGAGGTACTACAAAATTCTTCTACAACGAATCCTTTATCATCATAGATAAATTCTTTTTCTATACCAATAGATTTGAAGTATTCAGATACTATCGCTTTTCGATTATCATAAATATCTTCAACCTTTTCCAAATACACTTCAGCTAATTCATAATAATCATTTGGATGTATAATAAAAGCATCATGATTTGGTAATACCCAATCTAATCTTTCACATATTGCATTAGCTATTTGACTGTCTAAATTATGCTAATTGTTTACTTAAGTCGTTAGTTTAAGCTATTTATATATTTTTTGACATTATTGCCCAACCGTCTTTACCATAAACTTGTAAAGGTCTTTGAGCTTTTGACTTTAGTCTTGACAAAGGTAACTTTAATTGTCTAGAAGCTTCAGATATAGAATGAAAAGTATGAATAATATCACTATCTATATGTTTCATAGTTATTTTTGAACATAGTTTAGTGTTATTTCTATTCTTTTCACCAACTATTCTTTTCTGTTCTTCTGAAATAGTTTTACCTTTATGTTGACTACCTATTCTTAATTTTTCTTCATCAGTCCAACGATTTGTCATACCTTTGAAATGAGAAGGTTTACCACGTTTTGTTCCTAGAAGTAATTTCTTCTTTAATTCAGAATAAGTTATTATTGTGTTTTTATTTGTATTTTCATGTACTACATGCCAACCGTCTAAACCATAAGTATTAGACTTTCTTATTATCTTTTGAGATATAGTGGCATGATGTATTCCTAATTCAGTAGAAGCTTCTGTGATAGAATTAAATACATATTCTTTAGAAGGGTTACTCTCATGAAATAAGGTAACACTTTTAGTATACCCTGATAAAGCACACATTCCTCCTATAGCACTATTCCAAGCTATATTCAATTCAGGTCTATACATTTCTTCTAATGCACTAGCATTGTCTAAAGTAATATCAGAATGTAATATAGTATATTGTAATTCTTTATCACTATATTTACGTACTGCATTATAGAAATGGTTATGTTTATCTGAATTGATATGTCTTTTATGTTCTATATATCTACGTTCAAAGTCATTAGTTATTCCTATATAACCTTGAGTAAATGGGTCTGTGTGTTCTTCAAAGTGAAACCAGTAAACACAATAATTTGTCATATGAAACTCCATAGTATTGATATACATATACTGTATACATAATATGGACTTTTGTCAATATATAAATATCTCTAATTTTCACTAGAGTGTCGGACTATATCTTCATTACATAGTGTAATGCCTACTGCTTCGATATCACTTGATACCTACTCTACTCAGTTCTATATTTCTATAGCTTTTCGATAGTCTCTGAAGGTTACTACTGATGTAGTCTTCCCTGCTGATTGGCATATCTTTCGACTTAGCGTTCCAGCAATTCAATAGGTTTATATTATACTGCTCACCCACATTTAAATGAGCAGTGTTACAAAGTAACGTTTAAATTGATTTAAGTCAGGTACTAGAGTTGATTCTCTAGTAACAGTTTTTACAAGATTTTGAGCAGTAGTAAAGATATTATACTCTTTTCTGCTTACTAATTCATAATTGAATTTATTACATTCAATAGTAAATTCTTCATTATGAATTTTTACTTTCATACTAGGTTGAGGTTTAACATATTCAATAATATGATTTTTAAAATCATTAGCAAGAGCATATCTACCAGTTTCAAGTTCCTTAGTTATGGTATTAATCATATCTTGAGAAACTTTAATTTTAGCTTTCATCAATAGTTCTATTGGTGGAGCTGATGAGCCATATACTCTAGGAGTAACAGTCTTCTTAATTGCTTTTCTTGGTACGCCTTCTATTGTCCAAGCGTCTTTAAGTTCATCTGGATAGATAAGGTTAGTCAAGTCTAGGTATTCTTCACTATTTAGAATAACACCTAGAATAGCAATAACAGAAGATGTTACATCTAATTCAATAGGAACATTCCAAGTTTTATCAGAAGTGGTAAAGTATTTATGTAAATTAGCATATATACGTTCTAACCATATAACTTCAAATAATGTATCATCATTTAAGATAGGAAATACCCTATTTTCATAACATTGTTTACCTAATTCAATATTATCATATACTGAATTAGTTTTATTGCCTAACAATTCACATATTGCTTGGAATATGATAGGTAAAGCATGTTCTTTTAGAGGTTCATTTTTACCAATGAGAGAAGCTCTAGCAACTTTATTGCTAACAGGATTAAATATCTTACGAGATGCCTCAAAGATACTACGTCCTCTACTATCCATAATACATTGTCCTAAGATATATGTACCATTTACAGCAATATAGTTATCTACTAAATCTTCAGCTATTTCTTCATAGGTAATATCTTTAGTGGAAGCTTCTAAGCCTTTTAACACATTTACAATAACTTCAGGTTTATATTTTTTTAAATAAGTAACATCATACCTAAATTTATTATGTCCTGCTTTAAAGAAACCTTTTCTAACTAAACCTGTTTGTTTGATTGTATTGTTAATAGCAACTAAGCTATCATCATAAGGTTTTTGAGTATTTGTTAATGTATGTTGATTTAATTTATAATCAAATCGTAATTTAGATAGTTCTTCAGGACTTAACCATTTTAATATTTTATCTTCATGTAGATATATTAATGCTTCAGTACCATTAACAACTGAAGATATCCAAGTAAGTCCTAATTTATCAGGTGTTGCAAGATATCTAATTAATCGATAGAAGAATATTTCATCATTGAACTTATCAGCCCAATAGAGTGAATATAGTGGTTCTTCTAATAAAAATTTATGCCATAAGTTATTAAAGAACTCTTGGCATAGATATACTTGTTCAGTTGTACATTTTAATAATTTTATAATTTGAGTTGGAAATTCCAATATGTTATGTTTTAATATGTTTCCTCTAATATCTTGCATAAATTCCCTTATAGCCTTTAGGTAAAGTTTCTTGAAAAAGGGGTAAAATTAACACTTTTAGAATTTAGGTTAAAATCCCCTTTCTCAAGAATTTAGTCTTTAGGTTGATGCTTTAATTCTACGTTTATCTTTCTTTGATAAAATAGGCTTAAACCATAAATAAATAGTAACACCTAATGATGTGATTGTACCTATTGCCATAGTATTATAACCAGTACTAAATACCATTGATAATCCAATGAATATACTAGCGTCTAACATAGCGTCAGTAACTCTACCGATACGATATTTAGCAATAATGACAATCACATTAATAGCAGTTACAATACCAAGCAATAGTATCATAATCAACTCCTATACTTCCATAACAAGTGGTTGTTGTTCTTGTTCAGATGCTCTAATTGCAAAGTCTACTGTTTTAGTAGCACGTTTTGCATTGTATTCTTCTGTAGCACGTAAACGTTCTTCAGTAATATCACCAAGGTCATAGTCCGTAAGAACTAAACCTAATTCATTTGCAATGTATTGCATGGATTCTTTCATTACAGCAACATCAAATGGTTTACCGTCAATAATTGAATTGCTAGATTTGTTATAGTATGTAAAGCTACCAGTAGCGCCAATAAATATTTCTAATGCAACAGGAGATAAGCCAATATGTTCACAGATATTATCCCTGATAT
>CAYJJT010000052.1:0-6943 GCA_964370575.1 uncultured Muribaculaceae bacterium
GGCCACCTTTTTCATATCTAATACGATTTCTGGATTTTCTTGTAGTTAAATCAGAACTTAAATTAATTTGTTTAAAGATTTACCACTTTTTAAATATGCCATTATTGATTTCGTAATTCTCAAACCCAAAGATTTACTAGTAGACATTCTACATTTTTATCTTCAATTGCATCATAGGTAATAACAAAAGGATAATTACTGTTATCTTCTTCAAAATCCCCTTCAATAGAACATATATAATCATATTCTATTTGTACATTATTTAAATCAAACATATTATATCATAAACACCAATTATAATTAACAAATAAAAAAGATATCATATAGTTACTAATATCTTTTAATCTAATTTTGATGTAAAAAACATTCTTTTTCATGTGAATTAATTATACCTACTGCTTGAAGATAAGAATATATTATAACAGTAACAACAAATCTCATACCTCTATTATATAAATTTTTAGAAATATTATCTGATATTTCTGAATAAGTTTTATCATTTTCATATATAATTTTTTCACCAGTGAATGATTTTAAGTAATTATAAAATGAACCATATTCATTTATAATTTCTTTAAATATAATAGCATTATTTATTGATGCTTTTATTTTTAATTTATTTCTTATAATATTAGAGTTATTTCTTAAATCCTCTTGTTTTGCTTCATTATAACTAACTACCTTTTCAAGATCAAAATTATCATAAGCTTCTCTAAAATAATCTCTTTTATTTAAAACACATTCCCACGATAAACCAGCATGGAAAGATTCTAATATTAACATTTCAAACAAATGATGATCATCTACTTTGAAGTTGCCCCATTCTTCATCATGATATTTGATATATTTTTCATTTTTACTTGAACACCATTTACATCTAGACTTTGTTTCATTAAAATTCATACTAAATTTTCCTTTCTATAACTTAGTTATTTAAAATATAATAATTTTTAATCTCTTTAGTTTATTTTTTATAAATTAAAATAATGAAATTTAGGTGTTTAATAAATTTAATCTTGTTTCATTAACATTTTCAATATTAATAACTTCATTATCGCTAAATGTAACTTTATAGATTGCTGGTGAATCCCATTTACCTTCTGCAATAATATTTTCTTTATAAGTTAATTTAATTTGATTACCATCTAGTGTTCCATAATAAGAAAAATAGCTTAGCATTGCAGTACTATGACTTATTACTAATACTTCTTTACCAACATTATCAACAACAATCTTATCTATAATTTTTTTCATTCTTTTTTGAACTTCTTTTAAACATTCACCATTCTTCATTTTATAGGAAAAATCATTGTATTGTTTAATTCCAAAGTCTTTATCCAATTCACTATACTTTTCGACTCCGAATTTTCTTTCTCCTAACTCATCTAATATGTTTATATTAAGATTTAATTTTGTTGAAATATATTTGGCTGTCGAAATTGCACGCACATAGTTACTAGAATAAATTTTTGTAATATTATCAAATAAATCTAACTCACTTAAAATTCTAGCTTTCATTTCCCCGTTTACTGATAGTGGACCTTTTTCATTTGCTACTTGTAAGTTATCGTTTGAAAAATCTCTATTAATTTTTTTAAATTCTTCACAATGTCTTACTAAATAAATAATCGTTTTCATAATTTTCCTCCCTTTTTAATTTCTTTAATACTTTCATATATTAATAAATATATTATATCATATAAATTTTATAAAACTAAAACAACTAATTTTAGTTGTTTAATCAATTATTAATTTATGAATATCGATGACATTTACTATAATTGGATAGCTTTCATTTATTTCGCCATTATATTCTATTAAAACATGCTCATTCACTTTATATTCAGTATTAGAGTTTAATTTTACTACAACTCTATCTCCACTACTTAAAATATATGATTCATTACTATCTACTTTTATTACTGCATTTTCTTCTTCTATTGATTCAATAGTTCCACTAAATGTTACAGTTGGAATTTTTATATAACTAGAATTTATAGCAAAATCATTTTCTATCTTTTCATATTTAATATTTATATAATCTCCAACTTCAATATTACTAATAACATTAATTTTAATAATATCTGAATTGATTTCACTTTCTCTTAATGGTATAACTTCAGCTATTCCGTTTGAAATTTTACTCACTCTACCATCAATTGTATAAGTAAATACTTCCTCGTTATTGTTACAACCAACTAAAACTATTGTAATTATAGTTAACATTAATATATTAATTATTTTTTTCATAAATAACTCCTATCTATTCATAGTATATCAAAATTTTATATAAATAAAAACTCGTCATTTCTGACGAATTTTTGTTAACTAATTTTATATGCAAGAACTAGTAATCTAGCTTCATCAAAAGAATAATCACAAGTATTTAAAATTAATATATCTTCATATTTTAATATTTCTTCATATTCTACTTTAGATAAATTAAATGCTTTTTTTAGCCATTCTGTATTTTTTTGATAATCAACAGGTATTTGTAACTCATTTGAATCAATAACATTTAATGTATATATTTGATATTTAACTTCTTCACTACCATTATAAATAGTTATTTCTTTACTAGCATTATTATAAAAATTTTCATCTTTATACTTAGTTAAATTAGTAAACATAGTACTACCATTATATACATTATGACCATGAATCATATTTATATTATTAAATGTACCATTATTATGTATATCTAAATATATTGAACCATATATAGAATCTTGATTATTATAATCTTTACTTAAATAATAATCATTAGAAATATTTGAGGACATAATTGGATAAGAAATATTTACTTCTTCAATACTTATATATCCAACAGTATCTTTATTTTTATTTTTATAGTCTAAATATATATCTTCATACTCTGAATTTTCTATCTCTTCTATTTCTTTTAAAACTTGTTTATTTATATTATCATTTTCTACTACATCATTATTTACCATTAATGATAATGGATCTATTATTAATAATGAGAATAGTAATACTATAAATATTATAACTAAAACAATTTGTTTTAATTTCATATTATCAACCCCTATTTTATTCTTATTTATTAAAATTTAATTGATTAAATTTATTTAATATGTAAGCTACTAGTAATGCGATAAAACTATATACTAATACACTTATTATTTGATTAGTATTTGATAATGATAAACCAGTATCAGGTAATTCAAATGTATCACCTTCATAGTTTTCTACAGTAGGATCTTCAAATGGTGATGTTGTATTATCTTCATTTGGCTTAGTACTCCCAACATCTGTACTTTCACTATTTTCTGGTGTTTTATGTTCTAATATTACAGCTGATAATATTGGCCATCCATTTTCATCTAGTGTAGTAATTTCACTTTGTACTCCTAACTGAGCTGATGAATGAATATAAGTATTATAAGTATTTGCTGTTGCTACATAACTAAATTCTAATTCACTATTAGCTTTAAGTTCATTAATATTCAAAGTAATATCGTTAGTCTCTTTATTATATAAGCCTTTAGTAGTAGTAACGAAATCAGTATAATTAGGTACTAATTGTTTTACTACTAAGTTACTAGCGTCTACATTACCAGTATTTTTAATAGTAATATCATAGTTAATATTATCATTAACATCTACATTATATGGCGTAGTAGTTTTATTAGTTATAGTTAATTCACTATGACCATTTAATGTTACTTTTGAATTATTATCCATAGTAAATTCATTTACTGTTCCTTTGTAATCAATATAATCAACTACAGTAGGGTTAAGTGTTTTAGAGTCTAAAATATTACCATTAGCTAATTCATTAAAATCTACTTTACTACTATCTAATTGCTTATAGTAACTAAGTCTAGCATTAGTAATACCTACTTTATCCATATCCCAGTTTATTTTATTAGTATTAGTATCATAAGTAATTCCATACTTACTAGCTTCAGCTATAGAATAAATAACATCTGTATAAGTTTTTCCATCACTACTTAAAGTATAAGTTAATTCTATTGGATGTTCATTATCTATTTCTAATGTAAATAACTCTCCCATTTCACTAGTTAAATTATTTGTAGCCGTCAATATTTTTTCTAACTCTTCAGTAATAGCTTTTAATTCTTCTAAGTTTGAACCATTATAAGCATTTGGCTCACCTTTACTATTATCTGTAGTTAATGCCTCAGAATATTTATTCATTGTAGAATCAGGTAAATCAATACCTACATAATATACTATTGCATCATGATTAGCAACTAAAGTATCTACCTTAGTTTTTACTGTAGCTGGAGTATTTGGAGATACTGAAGGTTCACCATCAGTAACAAATATAACGATGTTTTTTCCCTCACTACGTCCTGATAAAATTTCATCTGCTTTATCTAAAGCAATTCCCCAGTTTGTCCCATCAAATCCAACTGTATTTGTAAAAGTAGCATCAAATGGAGTACTATTTAGATTTCTTGTGTTATAAATTTTACCAGCAAAATTAGCAAATCCAATAGTATTATCTGGATTACCTACTAATGCTTGATTAGATAATTCATAAAATAAACTTTTAGAAACCATCATTCTGTCATAACATAAACTGTTGTTGTTTAAATAGTCAAAGTAAGCATCACTACCAACAGTTTTATAATCTGGCGTGCTTGGAGCATAAACAGTTGTATTGTAATAATCACTTGGTGAATAAAAATCTATATCAGTTGCACTATCAACTTGTAAGAAACCTAAATCAACTTTAGTGAAGTATTCTTTCTCAGCATCAGTTTGAATTAATAAATGTGAATAAGTATATGGATAAAATCTATCTTCATTAGTAAGAATACTTACATTACTAGAAACTTGATATATATGATTTTCTGGTGCATCATTATTACGGAAAGTTGATGCGATTGTTACTATTGAACTATTAGTTGCAATTCCTGCATCAATTGCTTGAGCTTTAATAATTGGTGGCAAACTAGTTTTAATTGTTTTATCAAAACCATCAGTTATATTAGATTCAACAGCATTATGATAATAAACATAAGATTTACCATCTATTAAAACTCTTAATCTATAATATAAATCACTATTAAAACATGGTGAAGTATAAATTGATTTATATTTATCAGCCGAACTCATATTCATAGAACCTGACTGATCCATTAAAAACACTACATTTGTAGGACTGGTTAATATTCTACCAGCAAAATCAATATCTACTTTAAAAATATTATTTTCCTTATCAGTAGTATTACTTTCATCTACATAAACAGATGTTTTACCTGTTGCTAATGTAGTATCGGTTAATTCTTTATCTAATAATGCCATTGATTCACTATATGAAAGTGGCTCATTACCTTCTTCTAAATTAACATTTACATTTGTAACGTCAATATGATCACCATCTAGTTTATAAACATTCCCTAAGTAATCAAAAGTAGCTTTTGAATTTAGTGCTAATGAATTTGATGTAACAAAAAAATTCATTAAAAATACAACTAATATAAAAGCTGATAATTTATTTTTATTTTTCATATATATTCTCCCCTTTATAAGTCATTTATAGTAAATGACTAAACGGTTATATATAATATACACAAATACAACATTTGTCAACTTTATTTAAAAGAAAAACATCAAATGTCAATGATGTTTAATTATGAGTATAATAATAGTAATAATAATCTTATCAGTAAATCAATTATAAGATAATAATTTATTTGATTTGTTATAAAAATTAGTAACTTATCTAAGTTTATATACTTCTTTTAATTTATTTTCACTTATTAACCTAGCTCCGATAACACTATAAAGTATTCCATTAGCACCGTATCCATAATTTATATAAACATTAGCACCTATCTTATCTATTATTGGTAATGTATCTTTTGTTGTTGCAAATGTTCCATTAAATTTATATTCTATTTTACTATTTTTATAATTAGGAAATAAATTTTTAAAAGTTTTTTCTAAATTTTTATATGCTTTTCTAGCGTTTTTTTCATTATACTTATTAATTGCTATATCTTCTCCACCTAAAATAATACGATTATTATCAAATCTAACATAGTGATATGGATCATCTGTATCTCTTGCGGTAAATTCATTATCAATACTTAAAGATTCTGTTACTATAGCGAAAGTTTTATATAATTCCACTGTCTTACTTTTAATATTATTAACACCATAAAAACCATCAGTTAAAATACATTTTTTATATTTAATATTAAAATCATTGTTAGTTTTACATATATTATTTTCTAAATTGATACATTCTGTATTTTCATAAACTCTTACATTTTCTAATTTATTTAATTTATAAATTAATTTAGTGGTAAATAAATAAGGGTTCATTACTGCTGATCCATCTTTTAAATTTATTGAAGCAGTAATATCCATATACTTATTATCTTCTTCTAATTTAACTTTAAAATATTTACTACGTTCAGCATATTCTTTTAATAGTGATTTTATTTCACTATTATTTGTAAAGTAAAGCGAATCAACTCTTTTATAGTCAACATTGTCATCAATAAAATCTATTATATTTTCAATTTCATCTATAGAATTAAGACATTCTTTAAAACTATTTACTGCTTCACTACCTACATCTTTTTTTAGTTTATATAAATCTTTATCAATTTGATATTCTAATATCGCTGTAGATACACTAGTAGATGCATAACCTATTAGGTTTTTATCAATGACCACTACATTTAATCCTTTAACAGCATGATAATAAGCAGTTATAGCCCCGGTTATTCCTCCTCCTACTATTAACACATCTGTTTTTATATTTTCACTTAAATAATTATATTTATACTTTATATCTTTTTTATTAAAATATATATTTCCATCTATTAAATTCATTTTATCACCTTTAATAGTATGTATATTTTATTTAATAATATAAAAAGTTACTATTCATTAGTAACTTTTTCCATTAATTTATAATATTCATATTTATCTTTAG
>CAYJJT010000053.1:0-6896 GCA_964370575.1 uncultured Muribaculaceae bacterium
TATAAGTTTTGCTTTTATTATCAATTTTTAAGTAATCTGATATTTTTAAGACTTCCCTATAACTATTATCAAGCCCGTCATTGATTGTACATATCTTATTAGAGTAAGGAGCAATTGTAATTGCTTGTATATCAAATTTACCCTTAGATTTTAATAAATATGCCAAAGCAAATTGATCATCACACTCATTATAAGTATCTGTATCTAATATAACTTTCATTTTATAGTTTATAATATATTTATAAACTTCTTTCCAATTATTAACTCGTGTAATATGTTTATTACTTCTATTAAATGGTGTATCAAACAATAAAGCATGTATTCCGTTTTTAACACATTCTATGCACATATTTTCTGAATCATCAATAAGTATATCAATATCATTATTTTTACATTCTATATATTTATCATTTAAATATGCATTAGTTAAAATTAATTTATCAAAATTTACACCTTTATTCTTTAACCAATTAATAGTCATATTATAAGGATTTACATATTCTCCGTTATCTCTACCTGTTATTATATATATGTTATAACCTTCACTTTTTAGTCTGTTAATGTATTTTACAGAATCGTTTATTGTATCCAAATTACTAACAATTTTTTCAATATTGCTATGATAAAAATTATCTAATTCTTCTTTAGTCCAATCAAACATTCCTTGTGTAATAAATTTATTTTTATCAATTATTCCACTATTTCTTAATGACTTATCATGTTTTAAAAATTCACTTAACAATGCCTCATTAAAATTTGATATTACATTATCTATATCTATACCTATATTCATTTATACTACCTTCTTCTTTATCTATTACACTTTAATTATAACATATTTATTGATAGTTTAAATTAATTAGAAGTAATAAATAGAAGTATTGTTATATATAAAAAATCGAACTAATAAAAGTTCGACTAAATTACTTATTGGAGCGGATGATGGGAATCGAACCCACGTAGTCAGCTTGGAAGGCTGAGGTTCTACCATTAAACTACATCCGCACATTATATAATTGTTATTACCATTACTGGCAACAAATAAATTATATAATAAATGGGTATGGCAAGTCAATACTTTTTTTTATTTTTTTAAATAATTTTTTTACTACTAATTATATTTAATTCATTAAGTAAATCTTCAATATTTAAATATTCTTTGAAATTAAAATCAAATTTATTATAGCTCCCTTTAATAAAAGTAATAAGTTATCATTTTTCAAACGTATCTTTTTGACATATGTTTATAACTTCATAAGTTTATTTTATTTTACTAAACTATTGTATATTCATAATTTTATTAACTTCATATATTATATTGAATAGAGTATTAATTATTCTATTTATATTATTAAACATGCCTATATATCCCCCACTTAAACCATAATTTAATAATTATGGTTTTTATTATTTTTTATTATT
This sequence comes from uncultured Muribaculaceae bacterium, assembly GCA_964370575.1. Lineage (GTDB taxonomy): Bacteria > Bacillota_I > Bacilli_A > RF39 > UBA660 > MGBC107952. Next base: position 1,423 of record CAYJJT010000053.1, read on the forward strand.
TTTTTATTGACATAAAGTATAGAATACGGTATTATTATAGATGTACGGAGTAGTACTCAAGAGGCTGAAGAGGCGCCCCTGCTAAGGGTGTAGGTCGGGCAACTGGCGCGAGAGTTCAAATCTCTCCTACTCCGCCATTTTATAAATTAACTCTCAATTGAGAGTTTTTTTGTTATTAAAAATAGTTAATAAAAAAATAAGCTTTATAGCTTATTTTTCTGTTTTAAGAGTAATATCATAGCATTCTCTTACTTTCGCTTCTATTTCCTCTTTCATAGGCTTATTTGACTTAAGTAATGCTTTAACGTTCTCTTTACCTTGTCCAATTTTTTCGCCGTTATATGAGTACCAAGAACCACTTTTTTCAACTATACCAGCATTACTTGCTAAGTCAACAAGTTCTCCTTCTTGACTCACTCCTTCTCCATACATAATATCTACACTACAAGTTTTAAATGGAGGTGCCATTTTATTTTTAACTACTTTAACATTAGTTTTATTACCTACAATATTAGTTCCATCTTTTATTTGTTCACTTCTTCTAATTTCTAATCTAACTGAAGAGTAAAATTTAAGAGCTCTACCACCAGGTGTAGTTTCTGGATTACCAAACATTACCCCTACTTTTTCTCTTAACTGATTTATAAAGATTGCAGTAGTATTTGTTTTATTAATAATACCTGATAATTTACGAAGTGCTTGTGACATTAAACGAGCTTGAAGACCAACATGCGTATCTCCCATTTCACCTTCTATTTCAGCTTGTGGTACTAATGCAGCTACTGAATCAATTACAATAATACTAATTGCTCCACTACGTACTAAAGCTTCACATATTTCTAATGCTTGTTCACCATTATCTGGTTGTGATAATAATAGATCATTTGTGTTAACTCCTAATCTTGCAGCATATTGAGGATCAAGTGAATGTTCTGCATCTATAAATGCTACTCTCCCACCTAATTTTTGAGCCTCAGCAATCGCATGAAGAGCAAATGTAGTTTTACCACTTGATTCTGGACCATATATTTCTATTATACGCCCTTTAGGAAATCCTCCTATACCAAGTGCTACATCTAATGATAATGAACCACTAGGGATAACATCTATCTCACGTTTTTCATTTTCACCAAGTTTCATTACTGCACCTTTACCGAATTGTTTTTCTATGTCTGATAATACTTGATCTAAAGTTTTATCGTTAGTTGTTTTTGCCATATTTCCTCCTTGTGACTTTTTACTTACAAATACATTTTACTCCATATAAAAACAATTGTCAACACTTTTCACGAACAATTGTTTGTTTTAATTTGCAGCTATTTTTATACTGATTTTATAGATTGGTATAACTAATTATTTATAATGTGTTTAGAAAATTAAAAATAGACTATAAGTCTATTTCATTTCGTCAAATAACATTGATTTATTTACATTATAATATTCAATACCACTAGTTATAGATAATACTGCAGCTATTATAAGTAAAAATTCAGATACTTTAAAGTTCCATAATTCAAACGGTAAGTTATAGAATAAAGTTAATGCAATCCCTACCATTAAAAATACTGTTTTTAATTTACCAGCATTACTAGCAGCGATTGTTTTCCCTTTATTACCACATGCCATTTTAATAGAATTTGTAATACTATCTCTTACCACTATTACTACTGTAATAATTGGATGTACAAATCCTGTAGCACTTAAAATAATTAATATAGAATTAACTAATATTTTATCAGCCATAGCATCCATCATTTTTCCAAAATCTGTAATTAAATTATATTTACGAGCTATATATCCATCTAAGAAGTCTGTTATACTTGCTAAGATAAATAATATACCAGCAATAATATATTTTACATTTATTATAATTGTTTCATTAACAAATATATTTAATGTATCTATTCCTAGCGCTTCAAACGGGAATAACAATATTACAATAACTAATAGTGCCATAACTATTCTAGCCATTGTTAATTTATTAGGTAAATTCATTTTCATAATAATCCTCTTTCTTATTCTGTATCCATTACTATGATACCATCAACAAAGTCATCTTCTTCTTGATTAATAATAGTTATAGCTAAATAACCAAGTGTTAAAATAAACAATATTACTGCTGCATATACTACACCTTTAGGTATCTCAAAAGTTCTTTTTTCAATTGTATATGGCGATGCTATTCTTTTTACATCATTTTTTGTTTTTACTTTTTTACTTGCACGTTTAATATCTTTTAATGATATTTTAGAAGTATAGTCAAATAAATATTCATTATATTCATCAACCATTTCTTCATAATCCAATCCTAAATATTTAGAGTAATCTCTAATAAAATATTTAAGTGAAAAGACATCTTTAAACGCACTCATATTTCCATTTTCTATATTTTCGATTTGACTAACTCTAATTTTTAAATCTTCACTAGCTTCTTCGATGGTGACTCCGATACTTTCTCTAGTCTCTTTAAGTCTTTCACCTATTTCTTTCAAAGTTTACACCTTCCTTGTTAAAAATAAAAAAATAATATTTTATAAGCCATGTTCTGTTCCTATCTCTAGGCGACAAACATCTATCTATCACTATTGTGATCCAAACTCAGATTGTTATTCTCTTCATTTAGTTCCCCTACCAATTTTGGGTTTCTCGCTCGTGGGGTTTACCGCGTTCCATCTCATATATTTCTACATGACTCGTCTCTATGGCACTTTCAGCCTATTACCATATCTAATGACTTAGGTAAGGGAGGCGCCGTTAAAGTTAAACTCTACTATAGGTTATTTTTTCCCTATACACGAACACTACAAACATTTCAGCTTGTGCGAGCATGGACTTTCCTCTACATTACAAAGAATGCAGCGTTTGTCAAAATATTAATCTATATCTTTTCCGTAAATTATTTTTTCTAGGCTTGATAACCTTCTAAGTAAATCAGCATTACTAACGTCTGGACGACTATTTTCTTTTACTACATCTAACTTAGTTCGAAGAGCTCTTACCTCTTGCTTTAATCTTATGTTTTCGTCAATCATTTCTTTTTTATCTAATTCTAAGTCTCTTATTTTTTTATTAAAAGTTTCATAATCACTTATAATTAAATCTAGAAATTTATCAACTTCTTGTGGTCTATAACCCCTTGTATCAATTTTAAATTGTTTTTCCAATATTTCTTTAACAGTTAATGCAATACTTTCTTGATACATATCTTCACCTCTTTTATTCAATATTATTTTATAAGAAAATACGCATTTTGTCAATCAAGTTTATATATCTAGAAAATAAAAACTACTTATTTAACATTAAAATAAGTAGTTCTTTTTATAGTTTTTATATCTTCAATAATATTATCAAACATATTATCAATGATGTTTGCTGTACTCATAAATCACCTCAATTGAAATATATCACAATAAGCAATCAAGGACATTACATTCGACAAAACTAGCTAAATTCTGTTCAATTGTTTAGTATTAATATCATTTTGAACTAAATTAATGAATTCAGCTACTGTTACAGTTGTTGATTTATCACTACCATGTACACGGTAAGTAATTAAATTTTCATCTCTTTCGTTGTTACCAAGTACTAATGTATATGGCATTTTCATAGTTTGACTTTCACGCATTTTGTAACCTAATTTTTCACTACGATCATCTAATTTAACACGAATCCCTGCTTCTTCTAATTTAGTATATAATTCATTAGCATATTCTAAATGATAATCATTATTTACTGGAATAATATTTACTTGTGTTGGCGCTAACCAAGTTGGAAATGCTCCAGCAAAGTGTTCAATTAAAATTCCCATAAATCTTTCAATCGAACCAAATATTACACGGTGTAGCATTACTGGTCTTTGTTTAGAACCATCTTTTTCAATATAAGTTAAATCAAATCTTTCTGGTAAATTCATATCTAACTGAATTGTACCACATTGCCAAACACGACCTAATGAATCTTTAATATGGAAATCAAGTTTAGGCCCATAGAAAGCTCCATCACCTGGATTAATTTTATATTCACGACCAGCTGCTATACAAGCTTTTGCTAGTGCTTCTTCACTTTTTTCCCAAGTTTCTAAATCTCCTATATATTTATCTTCAGGTCTTGTTGATAGTTCTATATTATAAGTTAAACCAAGCATAGTATATACACGATCAATAAATTTCATTAATCTTACTACTTCACTTTCAATTTGATCAGGTGTCATAAAAATATGTGCATCATCTTGATTAAACGTACGAACTCTAAACAATCCGTTAAGTGCTCCGCTTGCTTCATGACGGTGTACTTGACCTATTTCACCCATACGTAGTGGTAAATTTTTATAAGAATATAATCCATTTTTAAATATTAACATTCCACCTGGACAGTTCATTGGTTTAATAGCGTATTCACGATCATCTACTTCAGTAGTGTACATATTTTCTTTATAATTACCCCAGTGGCCACTAACTTCCCATAACTCTTTACTCATCATAATTGGAGTTTTAACAAATTGATATCCTTCTAAAGCATGCTCTTTATACCAATAATTTTCTAGTTCATTTCTAAGTATCATACCTGCTGGCAACATAAATGGCATACCTGGAGCATATTCACTCATCATAAATAAACCAAGTTCACGACCCAATTTTTTATGATCACGTTTTTTAGCCTCTTCAATTAAATATAAATGGTTTGTTAAATCTTCTTCAGTTTCAAAACATACTCCATATATACGTTGTAACATTTTATTTTTACTATCTCCTTTAAAGTAAGCTCCACTTACTTTAAGTAATTTATAGTGTTTAATTTGTTTAACTGTTTCCATATGTGGACCACGACATAAGTCTACAAATTCTCCTTGTTGATAACAAGTTATAACTTCATCTGCAGGCATATTATTAATCAAATCTAATTTATATGGATCACTAGCAAATCTAGTAAGAGCTTCTTCTTTACTTAGTTCTATTCTAGTAATACGTTTACCATCTTTACTTATTTTTTTCATTTCACGTTCTATTTTAACAAAGTCCTCTTCTTTTATAACTTCGTCACCTAAATCAATATCATAATAAAACCCATCAGTAGTAACTGGACCTACCCAGAATAATGCATCTGGATATAATCTTTTAACTGCTTGAGCTAAAAGATGTGCACAACTGTGATTTAAGATATTTAATTGTTCTTTTTCTTTAATATTTATCATAATTTCCTCCTATAAAAAAAACTCCTAATATTACTATTAGGAGCGCTAAAACTATTTTGCGCGGTACCATCCTTATTTATACCTTAATTTAATAACGAGTTTTATCCCGGAACATCTTTCGAGTTCTACTCATAGGTAGTAACTATTATAAATATTTACTAGTTTGCACCATCCACTAGCTCTCTTAAAAACACTTTATAACAATCTTGTCCTAATCATCGTATTTAATAATATTACATTATTAATATACTATATGTTTTTACAATAGTCAAGATACTACTAA
>CAYJJT010000054.1:0-6892 GCA_964370575.1 uncultured Muribaculaceae bacterium
CTGCTTATATTGCTCATACAAAGGATGTGTGGTAAAAATATGGCGCACATGCGCAAATGCTTTTAGCTCTTGTTCTTGCCGAATTTCACCACTTTCCGGATACTCGGTTTCATGCAAGGCCCATGGATCCATTTGGTACAAAAAAAGAGGCGTACTTGTTTGAATATTCGTAAACGCCTTCATCACATCAATGGGAAAATATACACCGATAGCCGCGTCAAAATGTTCTTTTTTCAAAAGGTCGCTTACGGCATGTTGATAGCCTTCTTGCAAGCTGAGTATATGAGTAGACGGCGCCTGCCCACGCAGCAAGCGAAACGCCAAACGCGGATGACGCAAAGCAAGGGCAGCCTTTTTGAAAAATGCAAAGCGTGTGCCATGCAAAGCCGACACGGCCTCGGCCAGTGGGTTGTCACTTTGTTCTAAAAAAAAGGGGTGCAAGGTGACACGTGGCTCTTCAATCAATTCATCCTGTTTTTGGTGTGGCCCAATGGCATGGCATTCTACAACACATGGAGAAAGCTCGCGGCAAATGCGGAAAATGATGTTTGTGGTGGCAACGCTGTGCGGTTTTCCAAGGTAGTATGTAACAAATAGGATTTTCACAAAAGCATCCTTTCTAAAGCTGATTATATACACGTTCGTACGTTTTTAATACATCGGCCGCGGCCGTTCTCGGGTCGTTGAGCGTATGAGCTTTTTTTCGGGCATTTTCTGAAAGCCGCCCAGCCAATTGAGGATCTTCAAAAATTTTACGAATGTAATATTGCAGCTGTGACGGCTCTGCATATGGGTAGAAAAAACCATCTTTTCCATGTTCGATGCGATCTGCCACACCGCCCACATAGCTTGCCACACAAGGCACGCCTAAAATTTTTGCTTCACTTAAGGAATTCGATTCGTTTTCGATGATGGAGCATGAGGCAAACACATTGGCTTTAAGGTATTGTTCTTTCATACTCTCTGGCGACATAACACCCAAAAAGGTAACATGATCGTGCACACCTAGCTCACGCAATTGGTTTTGGAGATAGGTGTAATATTCGCACTCTTTCGTACGATAACCATAACTATAAAAATCAGGATAAAACCCCCCCACATACACCTGGGTGTCGGGAAAATCCCGCACAATGCCGGGAAGAGCCTGAAACAGCATATGTGCCCCTTTAATTGGCGAGGCAACTTGGCTCATAAAGATGCTGTATGGCCGGCAATTTTCGTACGACCATTGGTCTGTATAAAATTCTTTCCGTAAAATTTCGGCAAACTGATGATACTGTGCCTGTGGTGCCAGCTGCTGGCTGTGTGCATAATCCCAGTTTGTATGGCCCAAAACATGATGTGTTTTAGACAGGGTTTCTCTTTCGTACACACCACCCTGGCGCAGCAATTCTTGCTGATAAAAAATATCGAACCCTTTTTTCTTTGCAGCCACGCCCTGCCGCTCTTCCTCCGAACATTGAAAACGATGGGAAAGACCCTCACAAAAAAGGCTAGCACACTGGGTGGCTAGCCCTTGAATTTGCACCATCGCCCGTTTTGGCTCTAGCACCTGCATCATATCATAACTATGTTTCATTTCCGTGCCAAAAATATGCACCAAGTCGGGCTGGTGCTCTTCAAGTACGTTTGCAAAAGCAGCCTGCATGTCCGGCTGTTTTTGCAACGCAATATACCCAACACCATCCTCTTCAAAAAAACAGGGCGCTTTTACTTTATCCGTAAGCGCAAGTATCAATAAGGAAACATCACTTCCTTTAAGCCCCGCCATCATCCCTTCTATCCAGCCGCCTACCGGCACAATGGGCAGTTCTAAACGGGCACATTGCGCCGGCAGTAAAATATTAACAAGCCACAAAACTTTCATGCAAATCCCCTTTATTCCCTTCTTGCAAATGCTTTATAACGCTGATTCAAATAAGCCCGACAGGCGACGAAACACGCGCAAACCCAAAAGCCACAACACGGCGCTTAGCCCAACAAGGTAGGCAATTCCAAACCAATCCGGCCCGATGCCATAAAAAAGTGTACGGCGGTATATCTCGATAATTTGATAGATGGGGTTGAAGCGCAATGCCACCTGAAATGGCTGCGGCATAGAACTTGCCGGTGAAAACACCGCCGACAGGAACATCAGCGCCATGAGAATGGTTCCCACCACTTGGTTGATATCTCGGTAAAACACCGTGAGTGCCGACAGAAAAAACGAAAGCCCCATCAAAAACAAAAAGGTAAGAAGCAACGCCGGCAAAAGCCACAACATCGAAAGGGTAAACCCGGCACCGGTCATCACCGTTAGTATAAAAAACACCACCACACCCACAAGCAGCCCCGGCAAACCAAGTGCCGCCTGCGCCATTGGCAACAGTTCTTTTTTAATTGGAAAACTTTTTACAAGTTGCACGTTGCCGGTGATGGCACTGCAAGAAGAAATAATCCCCTCGTTGATGGCAATCCAGGGGGAAAACCCACAAATAAACCAGCGTGCATAGTCTAGGGGGTTGTCGCTGCCCTCAATCGTAACACCTAAAAATACGCTAAACACAAACACATAAACCAGCACCATCAAAAGAGGGTTTAGCACCATCCATAGAGCGCCAAAATAAGAACCAAAATAACGTGTGCGTAAATTAAGCCGAAATAATTTATATGTTTTTGCCACATCGCTTACAGTAAAGCCAAGTATACTCATTTTTCTGTAATCTCCATCGTATAATCGGGATAATAAAGGGACGTATTATAATACGGTATTTTATGGTTTTGCACAACAAAACCCACAATTGCCTGCGCCACCACAGCTTCCCCCTCGTAAACTGTGCAAGTAAGCTCGTAATTCCCCTGTGCCAAACGGCTACTCATCTCTTTGGCACAAATCTCCACTTGCGCGCCTTCTTTCATGTCCGGCAACAAAACACCTTCTAGCGAAAGGCGGTTTTCGCACACCAAACTGCCCGTTGCCGTGTCAATTGAAATCACCACATCCGGTTTTTTCAAAGCACTCTTTGCCCTCAATAAAAAAGACACCCCAAACGGCTCTAACACATCAAACAGCAGTGCCGATTCATTTTCGTTTTCCCGAAACAAAAACAGATTTTCCACCGCCGCCTTGCCCGACCGGTTTGCCAGTGCAATGCGTTTTTCCACCTCTTTTCGGATGGCCTCTTCCTGCTTTTGGCGCACAGCACCGTCGTAAGCGGCCACCACATCGGCCGTTGGGCCGTCCATAACCAGTGTCCCCTTGTCCATCCACAAACAGCGCTCTGTCATTTGCAAAATAGACGGCATTGAATGCGAAACCACCAGTAAAATTTTTCCATCCTCGCACAGCTCGCCCAATTTTTGGGAAGACTTTGCCGAAAAGTCTGCATCACCCACGCCCAAAACCTCATCAATAATGAGAATTTCCGGCTTAACAAAGCTGATAATGCCGAACGCCAAGCGTGCTTTCATCCCGGAAGAATACGTTTTAACCGGCATATCTAAATAGTTGCCAAGCCCAATGAAAGAGGTGATTTCCGGCAATTTTGCATCAATTTCCTCTTTTGATAACCCATAAAACTCGCCACCGATATATAAGTTCTCTCTTCCGGTGGCCTCTTCTTTTACGCTCGTGCCAATGTCCATAATGGCATTCACTTGCCCTTCTACATGCAAGGTGCCGCTTGTGGGCGAAGAAAACCCGGAAATAAGCGATAATAAAGTGGATTTTCCCGCGCCATTGCTGCCAATAATACCCACACGCTCGCCCTCGGAAATGCAAAAAGACACCTTGTTTAAAGCATAAAAATCGCGCTTTTTTCCCGCTTGTATCGTTTGGTAGCATTTGCTTATATTTTCGGCTCGGATACTTCGCACACAGTCCATTGCATTCTCCTGTCAATCATCGCATGGCGAGGATTTTCTTTTGCAGCTTGTACACGCAAAGGCATACTTTGCCCATTCAGCCAGTTCATTTTTGTGTATACGGTGGAGAAATGAGTTTCTCCCGGTTTTAAGGGAACAAACACTTCTATCGACATTTGGTATTCACCGACACAAAGTGGCAATTTGGGTATATGCACCTGCACCTGCAAATCTCCTGTTTTTTCTAAAACAGTTTGCGATTCGCAGTTAAACACACGGTTCCACCCCACACCAGGCAAATAATGTTCGATATAAAAATCAACACCTAAACAAGGGTTTTTCGGCATTTCGTCCACAAAGAGTGAAAATGAAAAATCAAATGGCTCACCACTTGTTGCAACAAACTCCTTGCTTTGCAGCGCCTCTTTCTCACAGATATTCAGCACCTTGGAGTTATCATCATTTGTGCCTAAGTAGCGGTTAATAACACCAGCCGCTGGGCCAAAATCTCGAATACGATGGTCTTCAATAATCATTGCCTTTTGGCACAAACGCAATAACATGCTCCAATCGTGTGTTACCAGCACCCCACAAGTGTGTTCTTCAATCAGCCCACAAATACGCTGCCATGCCTTTCGCTGGAACAAAGCATCTCCCACCACCAACACTTCGTCTATCAATAAAACATCGCAACGCACAGCTGTAACCACACCAAACAATAGCTTTGCCTTCATGCCGGAAGAATATGTATGAATGGGATTATCGAAAAAATCCCCAAGTTCGGCAAACTCCTGAATTTCTTCAATCACATCGCTATAATCCTTGCCCATCTCCCCCATAAGATATAAGTATTCTTGGCAATATTCACGCCCTGTTTGGTGTGCATTTAAAAAACTGCCCATTTCAAATAAAGAGGCCACTTCACCACACACCTGCACCTGCCCACTACTGGGCCGATATACATCTCCCAAAACGCGAAGCAATGTTGATTTTCCAGCGCCATTGCGTCCCATAACACCCAAAAACTCCCCTTCTTGCACCGAGAAGTTTAAATCTTCAAGTACCGGATACCACGTTCCTTTATTTAAAAGCGTTTTAAAGAGTCCCTCGTTTTGCACTTTTGCAAAACGCTTAGATAGATGCGTTGCTTGTATGCCATTTGCCATATTTCATAACCTTTTCATGTTCTAACAATTTAAACCTAAGTACATGAAATTATATCACGCTCCCTAAAAAATGTCTAGGTATACGCACGCACACACGCCTAATGCAAGCCAACAAAGAGTATAATTGCATTTTTTTTGTGCATATGTTAATATTTCAATACATGCACTATATTAGTAACCTACACCAATAAGCAACCATTTTATTACATACACAAACTGTTTTGAGAAATGGAAAAAGGGGAAGCAATGGAAAAGCCAGCAATTTTAGGCGGCACGCCGGTGCGGCAAAAGCATATATATTATGGGCAGCAATGGATTGAAGAAGATGATATCAATGCGGTAGCAAATACGTTGCGCGGCCGCCTAGTTACATGTGGCCCAAAAGTGGAAGCTTTAGAAAAACAGCTGGCACAACTGGTGGGTGCAAAACACGTCTGTGTATGCTCTAACGGCACAGCCGATGTGACAAAAAAATTACCAAACACACAAAAGCAATCATCGCCGTGGATTTCATCAATTATACCTTCGTTTAGACAAACTACGTTGTACATGCAAGGAATTTTTTGATGCCATGACACAACAAGATGCCGAGGATGTTGTTCACGCTGTACAAAAATTAGTGGCGTATTACCGCTGTTAAAATTGTATCGCAAATACTAGAAATTTTTCAGCAAATGCTTAATAATGTTTTTACAATGTGCTATATGGCACCTTGTGCCTTGTTCCACTTTACGGGAGGATAGTTTCCAACTATGAATGTAAGCACACTTTCTTTACTTTTCGTTTCCATTTTCTTTTTATTTGTTGCCGGCCTGCCCCTAACGCACCTACTTTTTTTCTCGAGACAAAAAACAGAACTTAGCAGTACTGCCCCAAACCTTTCTGCACTGTTGTCCCTTTCCCCGTTTGTTGGGTATTCACTAATTTTATTTTTTAGCAAACCTCTTGTTTATATGAATATCCCCATGCAACAATCTGCCCCTATTTTGGCGATTGTTTTTGTTTTGGTATTCATCGGCTGGCTGCTGCTTTTGTTTCATCCGCGTTTTTCCGGTGCTATGAAATACCTTCGAATTTCACGGCCCAGCCGGATAGAATGGTGGTGGATTCTCTCTCTTATTTTTATCCTCCTTATTCTTTGTATCCCACTTTTTTTAAATGGTATGACATATAACACGGGCAATGGTGCCTGGGACAGCAAATTTTACGGGTTTCGTGCAGAGGCTTTTCGTGTAAGCGGCATGCATGATTTTACAGCCTTAGTGCAAGAACAAGATTTTTATAACTTTGTTCCGAATATGGGCATCCACCGCATTGGCGCTGTATTGTTACAATCTTTTTTCGTTTCGCTATGCACGCTTGACGGTGTATACAGTTTATCTGTCATCGGCATCACGGGCATTCTCCTCATCTTTTGCGCGCTTTGCTATGTCACCAAAGATTTAAACCTATCCAGTTTCACGCGTGCAATGGTGTGTATTTGGGGCAGCTTGTTGCCGGTTAGCATTATTTCTTATTTAGATGGGTTTTACGGCATCCACCTGAGCACGGGTTTTGTGCTCATTGCAACGAAACTATTTTTAGACTTTTTGCAAGATATTAACTGGAAAAAGACCTTAATAATCGCCCTTATCAGCAGTGCCATTTTAAGCATTTACACCGCCTCGTGGTTTTTTTACTGTGGCATCTTCGTTCTTTGCTTGCTTTTGCAGTTTTTATTTGGCAAACTTACTGCCAAACAGCTTCTCTATTCGGCTGGCGCAACGGGATTTTCTTTTTTGGCAAACGCACCGTTTATTCCAATTTTCATGAAAGATTTACCGGGAGTTGAGACCCTTGACAATGTTTCTGAAACCCTTACTTTGCAACAACATTACCCTTGG
>CAYJJT010000055.1:0-6818 GCA_964370575.1 uncultured Muribaculaceae bacterium
ATATTAAAGGAAATTATCGTAAAAGTATTTACGAAGGTGATAATGGTTATACGATAGGTTTATTTAAAGTTAATGATACTAATATACCTAATGCTGATGATTATTTGAATAAAACAGTAACTTTTACTGGATTTTTTCATGAGCTTAATACAGATGATAATTATTTATTTCATGGGGACGAGGTAGAACATCCAAGATATGGTTTTCAATTTCAAGTAGAAGAATTTGAAAGATTAAAACCAGATGATAAAGAATCTTTGATACTATTTTTATCTAGTGATCTTTTTAAAGGTATAGGTGAAAAGTTAGCAAAAAGTATAGTAGATACATTAGGAGTTGAAGTTTTGGATAAAATTTTAGCTGATGAAAATAATTTATTATTAGTTCCTAAATTAACATTAAAAAAAGCTAGAAATATTAGAGAAACTTTAGAAAAATATGAGGAGAGTCACACAACTATTTTATATTTAACAGACTTAGGTTTTTCAACTAGAGAAGCACTGTTAATTTATAATAATTATAAAAGTGGAGCGATTGTTGAACTAGAAACAAACATTTATAAATTGATTGATGATATTATGGATATAACTTTTCCTAAAGTAGACAAACTAGCTTTAAAGATGAATTATGAACCCTCAAATATAAATAGACTAAAGGCAGCTTTAGTTTACACTTTAGAAACAAATTCTTTTCAAACAGGGGATACTTATTTTTATATAGATGACTTATATACATTACTTAAATCTAGTATCAATTATGATGTTGATCGCAATACTTATGATGATTTGATAAATGAAATGAGCATTGAAAATAAAATAGTTATTGAAAATAATCAAGTTTTCTTAAAAGTAATTTATGATGCTTCTACTAATATAGCAAAATCTATTGCAAATTTAAGTTTTGAAAATAATCGTAAATTTAATAACGTTGAAGATAAAATAAATAAATTAGAAGAAACTAATAATATTAAATATAACGATAAGCAAAAAGAGGCAATATTATCTAGTTTGAAAAATAATATTACAGTTATAACTGGTGGTCCTGGTACAGGTAAAACAACAATTATAAAAGCAATTGTACAATTGTATAAAGATATAAATAGATTTAATCATGAAGAATTAGTTGCAAATATTGCTCTTTTAGCACCAACTGGTAGAGCAAGTAAGAGAATGAGTGAAGCTGTTAATTTACCAGCAAGCACTATCCATCGTTTTTTAAAATGGAATAAAGAAAATAATGAATTTGCAATAAATGAATTTCAACCAGATTTTTCTAGATTTATAATTGTTGATGAAGTAAGTATGATTGATTTATTACTGATGGATAACCTTTTGAAGGGATTACTTAAAAATATTCAGGTTGTATTTGTAGGTGATCATAATCAATTACCTAGTGTAGGATCCGGTCAAGTATTAAAAGATATTATAGATAGTGAAATGGTTGAAGTTATTAACTTAGAAGAATTGTATAGACAAGATGAAAATTCTTACATATTCACATTAGCTAATGATATAAAAAAAGGTGAAATAGGAACAGATTTATTAGATAAATTTAGTGATTTTACATTTAAAAGATGTTTAAACGAAACGATTAAAAATAATCTTAGAGATATATGTATAAATCTAAAAGAAAAAGGTTATGATGAGTCTAGAGTACAAATTATGGCTCCTATGTATAAAGGTGATAATGGGATAGATAATTTAAATAAAGAATTACAAAACGTTTTTAATCCTAAAGGTGATAATAAAAATGAAACTAAAGTAGGAGATATTATTTATCGAGAAAATGATAAAGTTTTACAGTTAGTAAATATGCCCGATGATAATATATTTAATGGGGATGTTGGTTTTATTAAAAGAGTAGTGAAACCTAATATAAGTAAATCTAAAAAATTAGAGTTACATATAGATTTTGATGGTAATGAAGTTAAATATACACCAAAAGATTTTGTTAAAATTAAACATGGATATGTTATTACTATACATAAATCACAAGGGAGTGAATTTGAGATGGTTATATTACCACTTAGTACAAGTTATTATCGAATGCTTTATAGAAAATTAATATATACAGGTATTACTAGAGCAAAAAAGAAATTAATTATGTTAGGAGATACTAGAGCATTAGAAATTGCAGTAAATAATAATAGTGAATTTACAAGAAATACTGTTTTGAAAGATAAAATTATTAAATATGTGAATAATTATTAAATTGCAGGCCATAGTATAATTGTATATAAGAGATATTTATATACAACCATATTTTTTGACTTAAGAGGTGATAATTATGAAAATGGCAAGAAATTTAGCATTAATGGCTGCAGGAGCAGGAGCTGTTGTAGCATATCAAAAATATAATAAACAAGTAATGACTGATGTCAGTAAAAAAGTAAATAAAACTATGAAAAAAGCAAATGCAAAGTTAGAAGATATGATGTAAAAAAAAGGTCTCGTAAAAGACCTTTTTTATTTGCTATAAATTAAATATTTGATATAATTATAATAAGGGAGATGATAATATGAATAAAAGGGGTTTTACTTTAGTAGAATTATTAACAGTTATTGTATTGTTATCCGTAATTGCATTATTAATAGTTCCAGTAGTAGAAAACTTTGTAAGTGGAAGCCGTGAAAATGCATATGATATTGAAGTTGAAAATATTATTGCAGCAACTAAGGCATGGGAAGCTGATAATCCAGAAAAAATACCAGATTTAAATGAGGTTTTAGAAATAACCCTAAATGATTTAGTGAATGGAACAACTGCTTATATTGAGCAACCAACTAATCCACTTACTGGTAAATTATTTTCACTTGAAACTAAAATAACAATTGTAAATAATAATGGTTCTTTCGAATATGAAATAACTGATAGTAGTATAGAATAATTTATAGTTGAATTTTATTATAGTTATATGCTATAATAATCATTGTTAAAAGCAAGGACTAAAGAGTAGTAGTATGCATATTTATTTAAAGAAAATTCGTGGTTGATGTAAACGATAATAAATAGTATATGAATTCACTTTAAGAGCTTTATATTGCAAAGATATAACGGTCACGCGTTTTAGTGAAGAGAATATACTTTTTGGTGTATGAAAATAAGGTGGTACCGCGAATTATCACGCCCTTACATATTGTTAAGGGTTTTTTTATAGGAGGAAATATGGAAGAAACAATTTTACAAATTAGAAATAATTTAAATGAAAGTTTAAAAGAAATTAAAACTTTAAAAGAATTAAGCGAATTAAGAATTGAGTACTTAGGTAAAAAAGGTTCAATTTCAACTTTATCAAATATGATGAAAGATTTATCAATTGAAGAAAAAAAAGATTTTGGTAAAAAATTAAATGAAATTAAAACGGAAGCAACAAATTTGTTTGATGAATATCGTATTAAATTAGAAGAGTTAGAAATGAATGCTAAGTTAGAAAGTGAAAAAATAGATGTAACACTTGATGCTACTACTATTTCAACTGGAGCAACTCATCCAATCACTATGATTATTGATGAAATTAGTGATTTATTTATTTCAATGGGATATGATGTTGTAGAAGGACCTGAAGTAGAATTAGATTTATATAATTTTGAAAAATTAAATTTACCTAAAGGACATCCAGCACGTGATAGTCAAGATAGTTTTTATATTACAGAACAAACTTTACTTAGAACTCAAACTTCCCCAGTACAGGCACGTACAATGGAAGCAAATAAGGATAAAGGTCCAATTAGAATGATTTGTCCAGGTAAAACTTATCGCCGTGATAGTGATGACGCTACTCATTCGCATCAGTTTACACAAATTGAAGGATTAGTTATAGATGAAAATATCTCGCTTGCTGATTTAAAAGGTACATTAGAAGTATTAGTTAGAAAAATGTTTGGTGATAAAAGAGAAATTAGATTTAGACCAAGTTTCTTCCCATTTACAGAACCTTCAATTGAAGTAGATGTAAGTTGTTTTAAATGTGGAGGAAGTGGTTGTAATATTTGTAAACAAACAGGATGGATTGAAATATTAGGAAGTGGTATGGTTCATCCAAATGTACTGAATGAATGTGGATATGATAGTGAAAAATATACAGGTTTTGCTTTTGGAATAGGACCTGAACGTATTGCTATGCTTAAGTATGGAATAAGTGATATTCGTCATTTTTATACAAATGATATTAGATTTTTAAGTGATTTTAATAAAACAGAAAGTGGTGTAGATAATGAAGCTTAGTAAAAGTTTTTTAAGTGAGTATATAGATATCACTGATATAAACTATAATGAATTAGCAGAGAAAATGGTTTTTGCTGGTAATGAATATGAGAGCATTGAAGCGATAAGTTCTGCTAATAATCTTGTAATTGGAGAAATATTAGAATGTGTAAAGCATCCAGAATCGAACAAGTTAAGTGTTTGTCAAGTTGATGTAAAAAATGAAGTTCTTCAAATTGTATGTGGTGCACCAAATGTAGTTGATGCTAAGAAAGTAATTGTAGCTCTACCAGGTGCTAACATATGTGGAATAGAAATAAAAAAAGCAACACTAGCAGGTGTTGAATCTAATGGAATGATTTGTTCATTAGCTGAATTAGAATTAGATTCTAAATTTTTATCTGATGAAGATAAAGATGGAATACATAAGTTATCTGATGATGCACCAGTTGGAGAAGATGCTATCGAGTATCTAGGTTTTGATGATGTTACTATTGACTTTGAATTAACAGCTAATCGAGCTGATTTATTGTCTATTTTAGGAATGGCTTATGAAGTTGGAGCTATTTATAACAAAGAAATTAAAGAGCCTTTAATAAAATATAATGAAATAGACAGTAATATTAAAGATGAAATAACTTTAGAAGTTAAAACAGATAAGTGTCCTATTTATTTAGGTAAATTAGTTAAAGATATTGAAATTAAAGAAAGTCCTAATTTTATTAAAACTAGATTAATGGCTAGTGGGATTAGACCAATTAATAACGTTGTAGATATTAGTAATTATGTAATGTTAGAGTATGGTCAACCGTTACATTTCTTTGATAAAGATTTATTAGGAAATAAAGTAATTGTAAGAAATGCCTCTAATGATGAAGAAGTAGAAACTTTAGATCGTATAAATAGAACTCTTAGTGAAGAAGATATTGTAATCACGAATGAAAAAGAAATAGCGTGTATTGCTGGAGTTATGGGTTCTAGTAGTACTGAGGTAAACCAATTTACTAAAAATATATTTATTGAAGCAGCAATATTTGATGCTAATAGTATTAGAAATACAAGTAAAAAAGTTCTAAGAAGTGAAGCCAGTAGTCGCTATGAAAAAGGAATTGATCCTAATCGTGTTGAAAAAGCTATTAATAGAGCATGTCAGTTACTTCAAATGTATGCAAATGGTAAAGTATGTACAGGTATGCTAACTCATGATTTAATAAATAAAGAAGAAAAAAATATAGATATTAAACTATCTAAAATAAATGATGTTCTTGGACTTAATTTAACAATTAAAGATGTAGAAAATGTTTTTAGTAAATTACAATTTAAAACAGAATCAAATGATAAAGATATTAAAGTAACTGTGCCTACAAGAAGAATTGATATTTCAATAAAAGAAGATTTAATTGAAGAAGTAGGACGTATTTATGGATATGAACATGTAGTAGGTAAATTACCAATTGCAAGTGTTAAAAAGGGTGGATATTCTAAAAGTGGTGCTTATGTAAGAACTATTAGAAATCAAATGAGTAAATTAGGATTATCTCAAGTAATAACTTATTCATTAATAAGTGAAAAACAAACTAAAATGTTTGATAAAAATTATGAATATATTAAATTATTATCTCCTATGAGTGAAGATAGAAGTATGATGCGTCAAAGTTTATTACCTTCTTTAATAGATGTTTATAATTATAATACAGCAAGAGGTAATAAAGATATCTTAATATATGAAACTAGTAATGTTTATTATAATGAAAATAATGAAACAAAAGAAAATATAATACTATCAGGATTATTAAGTGGAGAATATATAAATAATAGTTGGAATCAAGCTAAAATAAAAGTAGACTTTTATACTGTTAAAGGTATTGTTGAAAATTTATTAAACTATTTAGGTTTTGCATCTAGATATAAATTTATAACTGAAAAAGTATCTAATATGCATGATTATAGAACTGCTAAAATATTAATAGATCGAAATGAAGTAGGTATTATTGGACAAATTCATCCAAACACTTGTAAAAAAGAAGTTTACATATTTGAATTAAATGTTACTGAATTATTAAAAATAAAAGTAAGAAATATTAAATATAAAGAATTATCTAAATTTCCAGCTGTGAAAAAAGATGTAGCGTTTATTGTAAAAAAAGATATTGAAGCTAAAGATATTAAAGAAGTAATTACTAGAACTTCTAGAATGTTAACTGAAGTAGAAGTATTTGATGTTTATACAGGAGAAAATTTAGAAAATGATGAAAAATCAATTGCCTTTTCATTGAAATTTCAAGACATGAATAAAACATTAACTGATGAAGAAGTTACTGATGTGTTTAAAAAGATAATTTCAAATGTTGAAACAAAATTAAATGCTGTAGTTCGTGATAAATAAAATGTAGATATTCTACATTTTTTTATCTAATTTTGTCGAATAAATACACTAAATAGTTATTATATGTTATATTTCAAATAGGTGATAATTATGTATAAAATAAAATATGATATGAAAAGAAAAGCAGTATATTTAATTGTGAAAGGAAAAATTAAAAATGACGAACTTAGAATGTTAAAATTTAGAGTATATCATTTTATGAAAGAATATAGTGTTGATCATATTATAA
>CAYJJT010000056.1:0-6760 GCA_964370575.1 uncultured Muribaculaceae bacterium
GCTGGATTACTACATGATATTGGTAAGGCTATTGATCATGAAGTTGAAGGTAGTCATGTTGAAATTGGTAGTGATGTTGCTAAAAAGTATAAAGAAAATGAAGTTGTTATTAATGCAATTGAATCACATCATGGTGATACTGAATCGACAAGTATAATTTCATCTATTGTTGCAATCGCAGATGCTCTAAGTGCATCTAGACCTGGAGCTCGTAATGATTCTTTAGAAAATTATGTAAAAAGACTTCATGAACTTGAAGCCGTAACTAAAGATATTGAAGGTGTAGAAAAAACGTTCGCTGTACAAGCTGGACGTGAACTTCGAGTTATTGTTAGACCTGAAGATATATCTGATTTAGAAAGTTACAAAGTGGCTCGTGATATTAAAAATAAAATTGAAGAAAATCTTCAATATCCAGGTACTATTAAAGTAACAGTTATTCGTGAAACAAGAGTAATAGAAGAAGCAAAATAATTGCTTCTTTTTATTTTCTGTAATATTGATATGTAGTGTTATAAGTAGGATAAGTATAAACTGGGTAAGGTACTGGATATGGTGCCGGATAAGGTGCTGGATATCTACCATATTTAGGACTAGCGATTAAAGCACCTGTTAATCCTCCTAGTAAAAATGGAGCAAGTAAAGGTACAAATCTATCATCCTCATTATTATCTTTATTCATATCTATATACTCATTGTTATAAGTGTAATTTACTGGATAACTTTGATACACTTGCGGATAATTTCTATATTGATTATACATAAAATCCTCCTTTCATGGTATAATATGTAAAGAGTAGAAAAGAGTGATATAGTGGAAGAAAAAATAAGTAAATTGAGTAAAACTATAGTTGAATATTCCTTGAATTTAAATGGAAAAGATAAGGTATTAATCGGTGCAGGTATAGAAGCAAAACCATTAGTTTTAAAATTAGTAGAAGATATTGTTAGTGTGGGAGCAATAGTAGATGTAGATTTTGTTGATAGTGAAATCAGTAGTTTGTTAAGTGAAACAGCGTCTAATACTAAAATAGAATCAATGTATTTAAAAAAACAATATGAAGTAGATAATTATACTGCTTTTATACATATAAGAGTAAATGATAATGATTATAATAGTAAAAATATTAGTGGTGAAAAAAGAGGCGATATTGGTCGTAAGTTAGAACCCTTATTAAATATAAGAACAAATGAAAGAAAATGGGTTTTATTAAATTATCCGACAAATATTGATGCGTATAAAGCAAGTATGACAACTAAAGATTTTATGGATTATGCATTTGATGTTATGTGTGTTGATTATAAAAGTATGAATGATAAAGTTCGCCCTTTAAAAGAATTAATGGATAAAACTGATAAAGTTAGAATTGTAAGTAAAGATACTGATATTTCTTTTAGTATTAAAGATATTCCAGCTATACCTTGTTGCGGTACTTGTAATATTCCAGATGGTGAAATATATACAGCACCTGTTAAAGATAGTATTAATGGAACAATTACATTTAACACGCCGTGTCCATATCATGGTAATATATATACTAATGTTAGTTTGACTTATAAAGATGGTTTGTTAGTAAAAAGTACTTGTAATGAAGATGATGAATTATTATCAAAAATATTTGATATTGATGATGGAGCAAGACATGTAGGAGAGTTTGCGATTGGAATTAATCCGCTAATTACTACTCCTATGGGTGATATTCTATTCGATGAAAAAATTATTGGTAGTATTCATTTTACACCGGGAAGTGCTTATAAAGATGCATATAATGGTAATGATAGTGCTATTCATTGGGATATGGTTTTAATATTAACTGATAAATATAATGGTGGTGAAATATATTTTGATGATTTACTAATAAGTAAAAATGGTAAATTTATTTTAGAAAAATTAAAGTGTTTAAATAATTAAAACATAATAAAATATTAGTTTTCATATAGTTATATGGGTGGTAACTTATGAAAACTTTTTTTAATGTTATAGCAATATCTGGTCTTTTTGTTACAAGTTTTTTTTGTACTAATCAAATTGCTATTGTAGTAAAAGATATGGATAATTTAATGATTGAAATTAAAGAAAGTAGTAATGATTATAATGTTAGTAGTATAGACGGTATTATTATAGACAATACTATTGTTCCGGGTATTAATGGTTTAGAAGTAGATTATAATAAGAGTTATACTAAAATGAAACCATATGGTATATTTGATGCGAATTTATTAGAATATAAAGAAAGTTATGTAAATAATAGATTAAAAGATAATTTAGATAAATTTATTATAGGTGGTAATAGTAATAAAAGAAATATAGCGTTAGTTTTTTTAGTTGATAATATAGATAATATTAATAAAGTATTATCTATATTAAAAGATAGTAATGTAGAAGCTACGTTCTTTTTAGATGGTAATTATCTAGAAAATAATTTAGATATTTTAGAAACTTTAAATAATAATAATCATACAGTAGGTAATTTTAGTTATAATTATGATTATACTAATCCGTCATATGTATGGATAGATACAATTGTGAAAAGATTAACCAATCAAACTAATAGCTATTGCATAGCTAAAAATAAAGAACAAGAAATTATAGATGTTTGTAAATTGTATAATAGTTATACAATTACACCAACTATTTATACAGAAAAAACACCATTATATACTATTAGAAAAAGTATAAAATCTGGTAGTATTATTGTTATGCCCATAAGTGATACCATTGAAAATGAATTAGAAATTATTGTATCTAGCATAAATAGTATGGGTTATAATCTAGTTAATTTAGAAAATTTATTAGATGAAAGTAATAAACAATAACTTGCTATCGACATTTTACTTATATTAATCTATAATTTATATGAAGGAAGTGTTATATGAAAAAGATAGAAGTGTTAGCTCCGGCAGGGAATATGGAATGTTTAGTAAGTGCAGTAATGGCAGGATGTGATGCTGTTTATTTAAGTGGAAATATGTTTGGTGCTAGAACATTTGCAAATAATTTTGATTATAATGAACTGAAAAAAGCTGTTATATTTGCTCATATGTATGATGTGAAAGTTTATGTAACAATTAATACAGTTATATATGATAAAGAAGTTGCAACACTTTTATCTTATATTGATTATTTAGTGAGTATAAATATAGATGCTTTAATAATACAAGATATAGGAATATTAGAACTTATAAATAAAATATATCCTGATTTAGAATTGCATGCATCAACACAAATGCATGTACATAATTTAGATGGTGCAAAGTTAGTAAAAAAATTAGGAGCTAAAAGAATAGTCTTAGCTAGAGAATTATCTCTTGAACAAATCAAATATATTAAAGATAATATTGATGTAGAAGTTGAAGTTTTTACTCATGGAGCACTATGTGTTTCATATTCGTCACAGTGCTTAATGAGTAGTTTAATAGGTAATAGAAGTGGTAATAGAGGTTCTTGTGCTGGTAGTTGTCGACAGTTATACTCATTAGTTAAAATAGAAAATAATAATGAAATAATTATTACAGATAATAAATATTTACTTAGTATGAAAGATTTAAATAATATCAAAAATGTTGATAAATTAATAGATAGTGGTATTGATAGTTTAAAAATAGAAGGACGCATGAAACGAAGTAGTTATGTTTATATGGTAACTTCAATGTATCGTAAAGCAGTTGATAGTTATTTAGAAAACAAAAAAATAAAATTAGATATTGATGATCAAATAAAATTGTCTAAAATTTTTGATCGTGGTAGTACTAAAGGGTTTTTATTTGATGAAAAGTCTAAAGAAATAGTCAATACTTATAGACCTAATCATATGGGAGTAAATATTGGACAAGTAATAGATTATAAAAATAATTTTGTTACAGTGTTATTAAATGATAGTGTATCAATATTTGATGGAATAAGAATATTAGATAAAATTGATTATGGCCTTGAATTAAATGTTTTTTCAGTTAACCGAGAAATAGTGAAAGAAGCTGTTAGTGGAGATAAAATTAGTTTTAAAGTTAAAACACCTATTACAATTGGTAGCAAAGTAGTAAAAACTACTGATTACAAAGATAATTTGGAAATCAAAAAAATAGTAGAATCAAACTTTAGAAAAGTATTAATTAAAGGAAAATTAAGGGCTGAAATTGATAAACCATTAATATTAGAACTTTTATGTGATGATAAAAAAGTTGTTGTTGAAAGTGAATACCTAGTTTGTAAAGCAAGTAATAGTCCTATGTCTAAAGATTTAATTATGAATAAGATAAATAAATTAGGAGATACAGTTTATAAATTTAGTGAAGTAAATATTGAAATGAATGATAATATATTTATACCAAATAAAGTTTTAAACGATATTAGACGAGAAGCAATTGATTTATTAACTGAAAAAAGATTAGAACGCAAATCTATTAGGAAATATAAATATGAATTTGAAGAACTGGAAGTACCACTAGATTATGGAAGTACTATTAAGTTATATGATGAAAAATTAATTGATAAAATTAATAAAAATGATTATTTAAATATCTACGCTAATGGCAGCAATACTATTTATAAAGACAATTTAATTCCTTTTACTATAAATGTTTTAAACAATAAAAATAGTTATACTGAATCTAAATTGATAGGTGATTTAGGTAGTATTAATAAAGATATGATTAGCGATTACAGTTTTAATGTGACTAATTCTTACACAGTGAATTTATTACATCGATTAGGTGTTAGGAGAGTTAAGTTATCTTATGAGATGGAATATACTGATATAGAAAAAATGATATTTGATTATAAAAATAGATACGGACATTTACCAAATTTAGAACTTATTGTTTTTGGGAAAGTAGAGGCTATGCATTTAAAGTATCAAATAGAAGGTATAAACAATGATGAAATTTTCGCACTAAAAGATCGTTTTAACAATTTATACTTACTTAAAAACATTGATAATACAACTTTTATTTTTAATCATCAATATCGACAAATAAAAGATTTAATAAAGTATAAAAATCTTGGGATAAATGTATTTAGATATCAATTACTTAATGATGATGATTTTAATTTGTTTAATAAAATAAAGGAATAATAAATTCCTTTTTTTCATATATATTAGTGAGAAAGGTGGAGTTTATGAAAAAGATAATACCATTTAAAAAAGAAATATTATTCAATACAAAATTAGCAGAGGTTACTAGTATTTCATTAGAACATTCGCTACATAAAGAAGGAAATAACTTAATTACTGGTGAATTTATTATAATGGGAGAATATAAAGTTACTGATAACAGTCTTAAAACAGACCCATTTAATTATAATTTACCATTTGATATACATATGGATGATAAATATGATATTAGTGATGCTAGTGTAGATATATATGACTTTTATTATGAAATAATCAATGATAATGTAATGTGTATTAATATTGAAGTTGAAGTAAATAAAGTGATTGAAAAGATGATGGAGCCTGTTGAAATTGAAGAAGATATAAAATTTGATAATGAAGATGTTTTATTAAATAGGGTAGTTGAGGAAATACCAGAAGTAAATAAAGTTTATGAAAATATAAAGTTAGAACTGGATAAAGAAAGCATAAAAGATAAAATTAAAGAGATAGAAAATAATTCAGTTAAATCTAGTACAGTCACTAGTAGTGAAATAAATATTAAGAAAAATGATATAAATACTATTTTTAAAACTAGTGAAGAGAGTGAGAGTTATTCATCTTATAAAGTATATATAGTTAAAGAAAATGATTCTCTAGATTCTATTATTGCTGATTATAATGTTAGTTTAGAAACGATTGAAATATATAATGATATAAGTGAATTAAAAATAGGTGATAGATTAATAATTCCGAATTATGAATATAAAACAAATTAATGAATTAGCTAATAAATACAATATTAAACCGGTAAAGTATGAAATAAAGGGTAAAACAACATTAATTACGACTAGTGATAATAAGTTTGCAGTTAAAGAAAAAAACAGAGAAAGCAATAAAGAAATTATAAATTATTTAGCATCTAGAAATTTTAATTATTATCCAGAAAAAATAGTAGAAGATGATGATTATATTATTTATGAAGGAATTGACGAAATATATACACCAGTAGAACAAAAATTAAATGATATAGTAGATGTTGTTGCTTTATTACATAATAAAACTACACATTATAAGGAAGTGGATATAAGTGATTATCGATCCTTATACGAAGATTTAAGTAATAATGTAGAATATTTATATTCTTATTATGATGATCATATGAATATAATAGATAGTCATGAGTATATGATGCCAAGTGAATATTTATTTGCAAGAAATTCTAATAAAGTTTTTAATGCGTTAAATTATTGCAAGGATGAAATAGATAATTGGTATAATTTAGTTAAAACAAAAAGAAAACAACGATTTGTTGTTTTGCATAACAATTTAGATTTATCACATTTTATTAAGAGTAATAATTCTTATTTAATCAGTTGGGATAAAACTAAAATAGGACTACCAATATTTGATATATATAAATTATATAAAAGACAAGGCATATATTATGAATTTGAAGAAGTTATCAATAGATACAATCGTAGTTATCCGTTGTTAGAAGAAGAAAGAAAACTCCTATATATATTGATGGCTATGCCAGATAAAATCGAATTTGCAGGTAGCGAATATGAAAAAACAAATAGTGTTAATAAATTTATTGAAAATATTATAAAAGCTGAAAAAATTATATCTTCAAATTATTCTGAAAAAACTAAAAATGAATAAAAAAC
>CAYJJT010000057.1:0-6725 GCA_964370575.1 uncultured Muribaculaceae bacterium
AAATAAACTAAAAGGAGGTTATTATAATGGCTTATAAACCAAGAAAACGTAAAGTTAAAAAGAGTGTACCAGCTGGTAAAGCATTTATTCATTCGACATTTAATAACACTATAGTTACTATTACTGATAAAGATGGTAATGTTATTAACTGGGCTTCTGCTGGAACATTAGGATATAAAGGAAGTAAAAAATCAACTCCATTTGCTGCAGGTATGGCTGCAGAGGCTGTAGGTAAAGCAGTTGTTCAAATGGGAATGAAATCTGTAGAAGTATTTTCTAAAGGAATTGGTCAAGGTGGAACAACAGCAATTCGTTCATTACAAACTGCTGGACTTGAAATTACTACTATTACAGATGTAACACCAGTTCCACACAATGGATGTCGTCCACCAAAACGTCCACGTGGATAATTATATAAAAGGAGTGTTAAAATGTTAAACTTTGAAAAACCAATATATAAAATAACTGATTATGTAGAAAAAAATAATTATGGTAAATTTGAACTTGAACCACTTGAAAGAGGATTTGGTACTACTATCGGTAATGCATTACGTAGAGTAATGTTATCTAGTATGCCAGGTAGTGCAATTGTTGCAGTTAGAATTGATGGTGTTAGCCATGAATTTCAAACTATAGAGGGTATTGTTGAAGATGTTACTACAATTATTTTAAATTTAAAAGACGTAGTTGTTAGAAATAATTCAGAAGAAGAAAGTATATTAAAAATTTCTGTTTCTGAAGAAAGAGAAGTAACTGCTGCTGATATAGTTTGTGAAGGAGATGTAGAAATTATTAATCCTAATCAAACTATCGCAACTATTTCTAAAGGTGGAAAACTTGAAATGGAAATGATTGTTGCAAATGGTCGTGGTTATGTTCCAACTAATGAAAACAAAAAATATGTGGAAAATAATAAAGTTGGATTTATCGCTATGGATGCTCTTTATTCTCCAATTGAGATAGTAAACTACGATGTAGAAACTGCTCGTGTTGGACAAGATGCTAACTATGATAAACTGATTATGAATATTCACACAAAAGGATCTATTAAACCAGAAGATGCAATGGCACTAGCTGCAAAAATAGTGATTGAACATATGAATGTTATTACAAATTTAAGTGAAATCGCTGACACTACTGGTATAATGAATGCTAAAAAAGAAGATAGTAAGTTAAAGAAACTAGAAACATCTATCGATGATTTAGACTTCTCTGTTCGTGCATACAACTGTTTAAAAAGAGCAGGTGTTAATACACTAGGGGACTTAACTGAAAAATCTGAATTAGAAATGATGAAAATACGTAATTTAGGAAAAAAATCTTTAAAAGAAGTAATTGATAAAATTAAAGATATGGGACTTAAATTCCGTGAAGAAGATTAAAAGTTAGGAGGATAATATAATGGCTTATAGAAAATTAGGACGTACTTGTAAACACAGAAGAAGTATGTTGGCTAACTTAGTTAAAGATTTAATTGCTAACGAAAAAATTGTTACTACTGAAACTAGAGCTAAGGAAGCACGTAAATTTTTAGATAAAATGGTTACATATGGAAAAAATGGATCATTAGTTTCTAGAAGAAAATGTGTTGCATTTTTACAAAATGATAAGGAAGCTGCAAAAAAAGTATTTGATGACTTAGCAGTTAGATATGCCAACCGTAATGGAGGGTACACTAGAATTTTAAAATTAAAAGAACGTCGTGGAGATGACGCTCTTATGGTAGTTTTAGAACTAGTAGAAGGAGATACTAAATAGTATCTTTTTTTGATACAAAAAAATAATAGTTATAAACTATTATTTATTAATAACATATTTAATATCAGTAGCATCTTCTAAATTTTTAGTTATCGTAGTAGTAAAATCAACACTTTCATTAGCAGTAATAGTTTCGCCTATATATGCAACAGTTTCAATCATAATATCTTCTCCATTAAGAACAGTTAAACCAACAGTAGTTAGAGAAATATCTGATGTTGAAATATTTGTTACAGTACCGCTTAAAGTAGAAACATCTTCTTCTTGATCGTATACAACAGATAAATTAGTTATATTAAATTCTTCCCCTTTAACATCATCAATTCCTTTTCCTTCATTTATAGGTTCTTTAGTTTCATCGTTTTTAGTTTCATTATTATCACCACATCCAGTTAATAAAACAATACATGCTAGTGAAATAATAATTAGTCTATTTAATTTCATATTCTACCTCTTTCTAATTTAAATTATAACATATATGCAGTGCTAGTCAATGTTTAAACATTTACAATTATAAAATTTAATATTGTAATCAAATTTTTCTTGATAAATGATATGCTTTGTATTATAATAAGGGAAGTCTTTGGTGGTGATAGGATGAAAAATATAGTTGAATTAAAAAATTACTATTATTCTTATGACAATAAGAATAATGTTTTTGAAAAATTTAATTTTATCATGCCAAAAAATAGTTTTACTACATTACTAGGCAATACTAGTTCTGGAAAAACAACATTAGCTAAAATATTATCAGGTATTATCACAGGATATGGAAGTTATAAATTTCTAGGTGAAGAAATGAATGACTCTAAATTATATTTTGAAGATGAAGTATCCGTAATAATCGGAGAATACAATAATAAATTTACTCATAATAGTGTAAAAGAATTTTTAGTTTTTCCATTAGAAAATTTAAAATATAAAAAAGATGAAATAGAAAAAAGTTTATCAGATATTATTAGATTACTTAAATTAGAAAAGCTTATTGATCAAGACACTAGTGAATTAAATTATAGTGAACAGCAAAAGATAATTTTAGCAGCTGCGCTTATTACTAAGCCTAAATTATTAGTTTTAGATGATTTTTTCATTAACACAAATATAGTGTTAAAAAAACAGATTTTAACGTTATTAAAAAATATGAACTCTAATAGTAATTTATCTGTTTTAAATATAACGCATGATATAAATGATGCTGTTTTTGGAACAGATATTCAAATATTATTTAATAATAAAATTGTAATAAATTCAAAATATGAAGAGCTAATAAATTATGAAAAAGATTTAAAAAAGTATCATTGTGAACTACCACAAATTATAGATTTGTCAAACAAATTAAAATGTTATAATATGATTAATAAAATTTTTATTAACATGGATAGGTTGGTGAAAGCAATATGGAAATAAAATTTGAAGATGTATACTTACAAAAAAATAAACGTTATTTGTTAAAAGATATTAATTTCAAAATTAAAAATAAATCTATTCATGCATTAATGGGTAATGATTCTAAGAAGTTAATTATAGATATCATTTTTAATAAAGAAAAAATTTTAACGGGGAATATATCATACGATAATAATATTAATTTAGAGGTTAGTTCTGTTTCTTATTGCAATATTGTAGATTTATATGAAGATTGTAATGTGGAAAAATACATTAAAAATAATAATATAACTAAAAATTTTAGTACTGAGAGAATTTTAAATTCCTTCAAGTTAGTAGGATTAAGCGAATCTGTATTATATCGGGATCCTAATAATTTAAGCTTAGGAGAAAAAACAAAATTAAGAATATTATTAGCACTTCTTAATAATTCAAATCTTCTTATTATTGAAGAAGCATCTTTAGGTCTTGATACTTATGATCGAAAAAGAATAATTAATTTATTTAAAAAACTAAAAAATAGATATAATAGAACTATTATTTTAATTTCTAACGATTTAAACTTTATAATTGAATTAAGTGATGACATAACTATTTTTCAAAAGAATCAAATATTAATAAGTGATCGTAAGAATAGTGTTATAAAGGAATTCAAACTTTTGAAAAAAGTTTCAAACAATTTACCTTTAACAATTGAATTTGCAGATTTAGTTCATAGGAAAAAACAAATAAAAATTGGATATCGTACTAACATTAATGATTTATTAAAGGATATTTACAGACATGCTGAGTGGGGCATTAGCAAAAACAAATAAAAGTTGCCAATTTTTATTAATAATATTATTGATTTTAAATTACATCTTGTGCAATAATATTATTATAAACATAAGTAGTACGATTTTATATTTGTCATATATTTTATTTGATAAATATACATTAAGAATAAGATATGAATCAGTTATTTTATCGACAATTATTATTATATTTTTCATTCCTATTTTCAATTTATTCGATATATTTATACTATGGATAAAATTAATTGTATCTTTGCAAATAGTATTAACATATATAAATACAATTACCAATATAGAATTATTTAATATATTTAATAAAATATTTAAATTTTTAAGTATTATTGGTGTTAATAGTCAATCTTTTTCTTGGAACTTAGTTCTAATAATCAAAAAACTTTTGTTAATACTTCAAGATATTAGTGGTGGAGAAAAAAATCTATTATATTTAAAACAAAATATAATTGAATATAACAGAAAAAGCAATGTAAATATATTAAAATATGAAGAAAAGTTACAATTGCTATTTTTTAATGTTAACAAAGGTAGAACAAGTTTTAAAAATAATATAAAATATGAAAAAAGAGAATATATATATATATTTCTTTCAATATTTTTTTCGATAGTGGGGTAGAATTATGCGTTTTTTAATAACATTTACATATGATGGTTCTGAATATAGCGGTTATCAAAAACAACCAAAAGTTAAAACAGTTCAATCTGAAATAGAAAAAGTATTAAAAAAAATAACAAATACTAAGGTGGAAATTCATGCTAGTGGTCGCACTGATGCAAAAGTTCATGCTTTAAATCAGAAGGCTCATTTTGATCTAGATACTAAAATGACTAGTACTAATATTCAAAATGCATTAAATAGTTTATTGCCAGCAAGTATATATATTAAAAATGTAGAAAATGTTACGAATACGTTTCATGCTAGATTTAATGTTAAAGCCAAAGAATATATTTATAAAATAAATATGGGGGAATATGATCCTATAGAAAGAAAGTATGTATATCAACATAATAAAAAATTAGATTTTGTTGAAATGCAACGTGCATTAAAGTTTTTGGAAGGTACACATAGTTTCAAATCATTTACTAAGACTAATGAAGAAAAAGATAATTATGTTAGAACAATAGTAAATACGAATATTTCTCGTGATCTTAAAACTGTTAATAAAATAACAATATCTATTTTAGGAACAGGATTTATGAGATATATGGTTAGAAATATTGTAGGTACTTTAATAGATATTGGTGAAGGAAAATTAAAGAGCGAAGACATTATAAATATTTTAAAAGCTGAAGATAGAAAAATAGCAGGTAAAACAGCAGCTCCAGAAGGATTATATCTTAAAGATGTATTTTATTAATATATCTTTTTTTTAATTCTAATTTGTGGTATTATTATTATGAAAGAATATAAAATAGGAGGTTATTTATGAATAATAATAATGATTTAGATAGTTTATTGAATGAATTTCAATCACTAAGTAAAAATGAAACAGAACCTATGGTAAACAATGAAGAATTAAAAGTTGTTCCATCAAGTACTGATCCTGTGAGTGTTTCAGTACAAGCAGTAGCACCACAACCAGCGATGCCAACTGAGCAAGTAGCAGTACAGCCAACTGTTACACCAGTACAAGCAGTAGCGCCACAACCTGCGATGCCAACTGAGCAAGTTGCAGTACAACCAAGTGTTACACCAGTACAAGCAGTAGCGCCACAACCTGCGATGCCAACTGAGCAAGTAGCAGTGCAACCAAGTGTTACACTAGTACAAGCAGTAGCACCACAACCAGTGATGCCAACTGAGCAAGTGGC
The DNA here is from genome assembly GCA_964370575.1 of uncultured Muribaculaceae bacterium. GTDB lineage: Bacteria > Bacillota_I > Bacilli_A > RF39 > UBA660 > MGBC107952. The sequence goes on from CAYJJT010000057.1 coordinate 5,766, forward strand.
AGTACAACCACAACCAGTGATGCCAACCGAGCAAGTAGCAGTGCAACCAACTGAAATAGAAAGTTCTTTAACTATTGATGCAGTATCAAAAATAGAGGAAGAGAAAAAAGAAACATTAGAATCTAAACCGGAAGAAGTTACAGGTGGTTCAAATAATAAATCAAATGATAAAAAGAGTAATACAGGAATGATATTTATGATAATATTGTTCATTCTATTTGCTGCTGCAATATTTTTAATGCCTAGAATAATTAATTATAATGGTGATTTACCAGGAAAAGTAGATCCTAATGCAGTAGTTCCAGAAGAAAATACTGAGGAAGATAATAGTGATGTTGTTGATGATAATGATGAAAAAGAATCTGATTCAACAACTTCTGTAACAACATTAACTTGTACTGCTGTTACTAGTGAGGCAACATTGGAAAATCCTATGACTACAAATATTTCAAGAATATTTACTTTTGAGGAAGATAAGTTAATCACAGATAAAGAAATTAAGATAGTTACATATAATGCAGATATATTTATAGATCCTTTAAAATCAGAAACTGAATTAGCTTGTGTAAATCACAGTAATAAATTTGCAGGAGCTACAGGATATAGTAGTGAATGTGTGATTAATAATAATGTTGTAACAACAACTACAGCAATTGATTATGCTACTTTTACTAATCCGACAACATTAACTTTAGATGGTATTTCGACTACATTAAGTAGTGCAGTTAATGCTAATGATTCATTAGAATCAGTTAAATCAGTTATGGAAGTAAATGGAGTAACTTGTAAGTAAGCTAATGCTTACTTTTTTGTTATTTTATAATAAATTTATACATATAATTTAGTAATTAAAAAATAATTAAAATAAGTGATTTTTGATTGACTTTTATGTAGTTTTTTAGTAAAATTATATTTGGTACATTTATATATCCCGGAAGTAAGTGTTGGGACCATTTACTT
>CAYJJT010000058.1:0-6637 GCA_964370575.1 uncultured Muribaculaceae bacterium
TAGTTCCTTGTTCAACGTAGTATTGTTTACCACCTGTTTCAATAACAGCTTTCATATTAATTTAACCTCCTTCATTTGTCTAAGACTCGCCTGTAAGGTGCATACGCTTAAAAACCTTAAAGTAGAGCGGTTGTAGTATCAGAGGTACTACACAGTTATTAATTTTACCATAAAGATCCTTATAAGTCAAACCTTTTTCGGATATTTTCCTTCTCTGTTATCCATTTATTTTTACAATAAAAAATATGTTTTTTATCACGCATCATTTTATTTAAATTATCATTATAAATATTAACTCTTTTTTTAAAATATAAGTCATAATTTAATCTTTCATATAAAAATTTATTGAAGGTATAATAGACATTTTTTATATACTTTATATTTTCTATAATTAAAAATATAAACATAATAATAAATATTAAATTATGAATGCTTATAACATAGATAAATGTGATGATCAGCGTGATTAGAGATATTATAAATGTTAATTTATAGCTATATAAATACGTTGTTATAAATGATAATACAATATTGATAAATTTAGAACCATCTAATGGTATGATTGGAAGTAAGTTAATCATAAGTAAGTAGTTGCTATATAAAATTAATGTATCATCTTTAATATAAAAGTTAGTAAGATAAACTAAAAATACTTGTGTAATTGGTCCCATAATCAATATTATTAATTCTTCTTTGAGTGGCTTATTTATTAATGTATTAAATATTGTTAAACCACTCATAGGCATAATTTTAATTTTATCTATATCCCATTTTAAAACTTTACCTGTAATAGCGTGTCCTAATTCATGGACAAATATTATTGATGTGATATAAATAAAATCTTTAAAATGACCTGTAAAAATTGTTATTATCATGAATAAATAAAAAAAAGGATGAATGTATAATTTACTTAATATAGTCTTCATAATTAAGCACATTTCCTTCTTTTTTAAATACCATATATAATTTGTTATCAGTTACTTCTCCTAGCAACTCTCCTTCTTTAACATAATCATATAAGTTAACATTAATATTTTTAATATTACCATACCACTTATCAATACCGTCCATTCCCTGAATTATAACAGTATTACCATAATCTTCTTTCTCACCGATAAATACAACCATTCCACTAGTCATTATCGGCACTAAATAATCATCAGTTACAGATAATGTTACTCCATCTTTATATAACGATGCTTTTTCATATTTCAATTCTTCATTAAAAACTGTTACTGTCGGTTCTTTTATCAACTCGTTAAAAGGAATTGCTGAACCAAAATTTTTTTGATAAAAATTATTAACAGAAGCGAATGAAAAGTTAGTATCAAAGACATATTTATAAAAATTAGTTTTTAATTTTTCATCTTTGTTTAAGACAATGATTGTAATTAAAGTTAAAGTTGTAACTAAAATAATTTTTACTATGATCTTTAAAAAAATATTTGATTGTTGATTATTTATTTTAAATGTATTTTTTTGACTATTCTTTTTTTTGTTCTTAAATCTTTTTAACTCTTCATCCATATTATCACCAATTAATTATATGTATAATTAAACAGCTTTATGAATACGATATTTTTTTGATATATAATTTGTTATAGTATAAGCCATTATAATATATATGATATTTACTATGATTGAAGAATAAATACTTTTAAATAAAATATTTATATCGTATTTAAACATACCTGATATGACTAATAATAAGTAAGTTAATACTCGATAAACAGCAATTATTATTGGTGTCGTTATAATAATGGTTAATAAATTCAAATATATATGTTTATAAATATATTTAATTATTATACTTATTATATAGAAAATAAACATATTTAATCCGAGTGTGTTTGTAAATACAATATCATATAATAAACCTGTTACTAAAACTATTTTAGTATAATTATTATTTTTAAGTGTGTATGGGTAAATTATAATTAATGATATTAAAGTGAAAAGAGGATAAAATATACTAGCAGTAATACTAATATAATTCGATATAATACTTTCCAGATAAAAAGATATAATTATTGTTACAATCGCTACTATCATATTAATCTTTCCTTTTTAAAATAGTAACATAATTTAAATCATCAAAGTCTACATTAGTTTCTACTTTAACAGTACGAGCTAAATCAAAGTTATCACTAACTACACTAGTAACTCTGCCAACTACTATACCACTAGGAAAGATATCTCCCATTCCTGTAGTTGTTACTACTGCACCTTCTTTGATTTCACCATTACTACTTATACCTTCTACAACAAATGTTTTATCTTCTTCATTATATCCACTTAACAATCCATAAATATGTTCTTCTTCTGTTTCTATCTTAACTGATATTTTATTATTAACATCATAGCTAGTTAATAATTTAACTGTACTACTGTAAGCTGTAGTAGATGTAACTTTACCTATTAATCCTTTATTAACTATAACAGCCATATCTTTCTCTACTCCATTGTTACTACCTTTATCTATAGTAATATTATTATACCAATAACCAATATTTCGATTAATAATTGTTGCATTTAAATACTCAGTATCACTTAATATTGTATTTAATTCTAATACTTCTTTTAAATTTTCTACTTCTTTTTCTAGTTCTAATTTTTCAGCATTTATCAAATCAGTAGCCGCTACTTTTTTTTCTATTTCTTTATATTTGTCATATAAGTCATTCTTTTCGTTATGCTCATCTATCATCTTACTAATATAATCTACTGGAGCATAAAGTATTTTATTAATAAACAAGACGGTATCTTTAACTGATTTTTCAACATTAGTTAGTTCTCTATCTGTGTTAATAATATTTATAATAAAGCCCATAATTAACGCTAATAAAATAAAAGCTATTACAAATAAATATTTTTTTTCAATTCTATTTTTTTTATACACGATATCACCTATTTCATTATAATATAATTACAATTCAAATTAAAGTTATAAATGATTATTATCAAAAAAACTATAATAATTATCAATTCCAATTATAAGATGATCTATTAATGGAATTCCCATATTCTTTCCAAGTTCATTTAATTGATTAGTTAATATTTTATCCATTTTAGAAGGTAATATACTTCCTGATGGATGATTATGCACACAAATAAAAGAAGATGCACTATTAATACAAGCTTCTTTAAATATTTCTCTTGGATGAATTAAACTATAGTTTAGCGTTCCTATAAATAATAATTTTTCTTTAATAATTCTTTTATTACTGTCTAAATATACAGTATAAAAATATTCTTGTTTTTTATCTTTTAACTTTTCTTTATAATAATTATAAATCATATTAGAACTAGTAAGTTGTTTATTCAATATATTATTTTTAGATAAATTAACTCTTCTACCTAATTCAATCGCTGATAAAAGAGTTATAGCTTTAACAGGTCCTATACCAGTTATTGTTATTAGTTTATTATAATTTAAAGTAGATAATTCATTTATATCTTTTATTAAAGATAATACATTTTGTGATATATCTTTGACACTAATATTTTTACTGCCTGTCTTTAAAATTATTGCCAGCAAATCTTCATTACTCATTTCATCAATATTACTATTAATAAAACGTTCTCTAGGTCTTTCAGAAATTGGTAAATTTTTAATTTTTATTCCCATCAATTATATTCTCCTTATAACTAGTAAGAATATTACTGTTTATTACACTAATTGCATCTAAATCATTAGTAGCTTTTAAAAGTTCATCATAGTTAGTTAAATCATTTATAAATTCACTATTAGAAACAGTCATATCCTTTATATAAGTAACATACCCTTTTTCTTTAAAATATCCTGCTAATTTACTTACATTTTCACTATTTGATGTAATCGCAACATATACATGATATTTTTCTTCTTGAATAGTATAAAAATAGTCTTCTAATCCTGCTAATGCTTTATTCATATTATCAATATTAGAATATACTCCTACTTGTAAAAAAGATACTGTTTTAGTTTCTTTACTACTTATTACAGGAATAGAAATTGTTTCTACATTATATTCTTTAAAAAAATAAAATCCTAAACCTATCCCTATTAATAGCGCACATGTAATTGGCACTAGCATATCTTTGATTTTCATAGTATCACCAATTTTATTATATCTATAATAACAAGTATATATTGTCGAATTATGACAAAAAAAAGAAATTCATAAATTTCTTTTATATTAAACTATTTAATTTTTCTCTTACTAAGTTACTTACTAAAGATAAGTCTGTTTTACCTTTAACTTTAGGACTGATTAAAGCCATTAACTTCCCTGTGTCGCGTACACTAGTTGGATTTACTTCATTAAATGCTTCATCAATAACTTTTATTACTTCTTCTTCACTTAATTGTTCTGGCATGTATTTAGTTAAAATAGCGATTTCTTCTTCTAAATCTACTAATAAATCTTCTCTGTTAGCATTTTTAGCTTCTACTGCAGATTCTTTTCTTGTTTTAATTTGCTTAGCTATAATTGCAACAATATCTTCATCACTTAATTCAATTTTCTTATTTATTTCTTCTAATTGAATTGCACCTTTAACCATTCTAATTACTGATAAACTTTTTTTATCTTTATTTACCATTGCAGTTTTTAAATCATCTAGTAATTTATTTTTCATAATATATCTCCTTAACAAAATAGAGTCCATAAGGACTTCTATTAATTGTAGTAACTATCTTTTTTAGCGTTTTTACGCATATTTTTTTTAGCTTCTTCACGAGCTTTTCTTTTTCTAACTCCTGGTTTTTCAAAACCTTCTAGACGTTTTTTAATTTTAGTTTGGAAGCCATCCTTAGCGTTTTTTTGTTTCATTGTGCGGATTGCTCCATCAATGTTACCATTTCTTACAACAACTGTAGCCATAGATATCCCTCCCTTCTGAACTAGTGGTATTATAGCACGAAAAATTAAGTAATTCAATACAAAAAATGGTTCTAATTAAAAAAAGAAGACAAAATTCTTCTTTTTTTACATATTTTTTCTTTTAGAAGACTTATTTAGTAAAATCATTGTCTACTAAATTATTAAATTGAGCAACTTTTCTTTTCTATTACGTATCTAAGACTTGTACCTAGACTTTTAGCAATATCCCATACTAAGTCAATTCCTTTTACTATAGCACTTAACATACTAGCTGATAAACTACCAGCTGTAATATTTTTCATCTCTTCATTACTAAGTCGCATCATTACACCCACTTGGTCTTAAAAATCCTTCCAACACTCCTATTAGAAATGCTGCGAGTGATACGATTAATATTCCTGTTGTTAGTGATATTGAACCACCATTTACATCTTTCAATTCTTTTTCTGACATTCTCACATAAACCACCCTTTCATTGTATTTATAATATAACTATAAATTTTAATATCATTTGTTTTAAATTTAATTTTTATTTTTCCTCTAATATCATAATCTTTTATTAATTCAATAATTAATATATCGTAAGTTTCTTCCGATATTAGTTCATTTATTTTATATTTTAATTCTTGATTATTATAATATAATACTGAATCAAATATATTAGCAGTTTTTTCTTTTTCTACTATGATACTAGCTACATTATCTTTTAATTCAATTTCTAAGTTTATAAAATTACTAATTTTAATATTTAATATACAAATTAAACATATAAATATTATAATACTTAATCTTATAAATATATTTATTTTTTTATCCTCTTTATGAATAAATTTATAATCTATATCAAATACATTCATATAATTTTCCTTCTTCAAAATTATATACTTTATCAAATAAAGTTTTAATACAATTTTTATGTGATACAACAATAATAATTTTATCCTGATAGCATTTTATAAGATCTTTTAATATTTTATATTCTATTTCATTATTTACTGCACTTAATCCTTCATCGATTATAAGAACATTAAATTTATTTAGTAATGCTCTTGCGAGCGCTATTCTTTGTTTTTCTCCACCTGATAAATTATTTCCGTCTTCTATAATTAACGTATCAAATCCTGCTCTTTGATTATTAATTATTTTATCTAAGTGGCATATTTTATTTATTTTTATAAATTTATTAATTTCAATCTTTCTTTTTAAAACTATATTATTATAAATAGTATCAAAAAATAAATGTGTATCTTGATTTAAATATGTAATATTTTCCTTAAGACTTTCTTCAGTTATAGAAGTTATATTAATATTATTATATTTAATATGACCTTTATCACTACGAAAATAATTCATCAATAATTTTAATAATGTACTCTTACCACTACCTGTGCTTCCAGTTATTAATATTTTTTCACCTGCTTTAATATTAAGATTTAAATCATCAATTATATTTAATTTATCATTATAACTAAAAGTTAATTTACTAATTTCTATATAATTAATATTATCTATTTTAATATCTTTAATTTTATTTTTATTAAATAAAAAACTAAGTTTTTGAAATGATATTTTAGCTTTAGGATATAATATAAATAAATTATTTATTTCATTTAAACTAGTTAATGTATAGTTAATAATTGTTCTTAGTAAAAATAACTTTATAATTAATTTAGGTGTTATATCATTTGTAACAATAGTAATACCTACTATTGTAGTAAACATAATATCTTTTAGATTATTTTTAAAAAAATCATGCATTATAATTGTATTAT
>CAYJJT010000059.1:0-6589 GCA_964370575.1 uncultured Muribaculaceae bacterium
CTCACAACTGGCTGTGATCTTATTCTTTATATCTATCAAATTCTTGGGACATTTAAAAACATCGATTTTTATGGTTTTCATTTTGCATATAGATTCAATAATAGTGAACAACTTTATTTCCATGAAGAAAATAAATACACTCTTCGCAGTCACCATGCTATTGACGAGGAAGGCTTATTTATGAAAAAATTCATTCTTGAGCGTGGCGGAAAATCAAATGATAAATAGCCTATTAATTACTGGCGCAAGTGGTACACTCGGCAGACTTCTTCTTGAAGATTTATCGAACAAAGATATTGCTATCTATGCTCTATCTTCAAATGCAAAGAAGATACAAGATGAGTTCCCACATAAAAATATATCTTTCTTTACAAATGAAGATTTTTATGCAAATTGCATTGATTTTTCAAAAATAGATAGCGTAATACATCTTGCCTTTGCCAGAACTCAAAAAGGTTTTGATTTAGCAAAGAGTATTGATTTCACACGTGATATATTTAAAAAATCCTGCCAAGCTGGAGTCAATAAGATTATACATATCTCCTCACAAGGTGTGTATGGCAATAAAAGAGAAATCCCCTCAAAAGAAAGTGACCAAGTAGATCCTTTTGACTTTTATTCTTTGGCAAAATATGCTTGTGAAGAGCTTGGTAATGAAATTTGTGCACCTTTTGACACAAAAATCATCCACATACGCCTTGCAAGCCTACTTTCACCTTTTTTAGAAGAAAGAATTGTTAATAAAATGATAAGTTCTGCGCTTAGTAAAAATGAAATTACTATCATAGGGGGAAAGCAGATTTTTTCTTATCTCGACACAAGAGATGCCATCAACGCGCTTTCAACGATAATTTTCTCACAAACAAAAGAACTAGATAAGGTCTATAATCTTGGAGCAAACTCTTTTTATGATATTCAAGAAATTGCAAAAAAAATTCAAAAAGCTATTAGTGAAAAAACAAAAGAAGAAATTATAATTAATCTTCAAGAACAAGATATAGCCACAAAAATAAAGCTTGACTCATATAAATTTCAAAAAGATTTTAACTGGCAAACTAGGTATAGCCTTGAAGATACAATTGCTTGGATATTAGAAAACTCATAAGATTAAAAACAATTTCCTAAATATGAAAAATTAATTTCAAATAATAATTTTGTGCAAATGAACAAAATTCCCTTTCTTGGCAAAGAAATGAGTCAATGTAGCCTGTTGCACTTACTCATATTCTACTCGTAGGCTATGTTTTGTGACAATAGCTTTAACTTATAAAATAAAAAGTTTATACAGCTTTAAAGCGAGAGCAAAGACACTCAAGCATGAAAAAACAAAGTGCAAAACCATTCGAAGTTCTTCTATTTTAAAAATTAAAATAATAATTTTATATATTTACTATTTTACAAACGCTAAAAGACTCAACATCCCCTATTGACTTTACTTGAGTTCTAACATATATTCAATCTTACTAGCAACCTACGACAAAAGGAAAGAATAGAAAAAAGATAAAAAACACCTTCAAAGACTCTAAAACTTGTATAGGTAACCAGTAGTAGCAAATACAGAAAAACATAATTTAATTTTAACTGAAAACGCTAAAATATACTCTAAGACTATTGTAGGTATTTATTCAGTAAACAGCCTCATAAAACATAGGGAAAACATCATAACAAGAGAACACCTACTAAATTTCCACCAGCTGAACCTATTAAGAAATTGTAAACTACTGCTATGTAGAAGAAACAACAAATAGTTACTCAGCAATAGGTATAAAAATAGGCAACCATATTTACTGCTCTTGATATTGATATTTTACCAAGACATCGCCCTATTTCATCATAGGATATGATATAAATATTTTACGACTAGTATAGGTAAAGCTTACTCAAAAAACAAACTGACATGGAAAGCTAACATCAATGAAGTTGCAGTATTGCTACCCAAAATATATCTATCTACACAACCATTGTTAATAATCCTGCAAAGATAGCTGATACCCTAAAAGGTAAATTTATTTTATAAACATTTAGATATGAGGAACAGATGAATATATTAGGTTTAATTACGGCAAGGGGAGGATCTAAGAGAGTCTATAAAAAAAATATAAGACTAGTTGCAAATAAGCCACTTATAGCTTGGACAATTGAAGAAGCCCTTAAAAGCAAGCTCCTCAGTGCTGTTGTGGTTTCCACGGATGATGAAGAAATAGCAAAAACTGCAAAAAAATATGGTGCGCAAGTACCATTTATACGCAACAATGAACTTGCAACAGACACAAGTGCCCATATAGACTGTGTATATGATGCTCTAAACAAACTTAATACATTAGGCTATTCTCCTTTTGATGCTGTTGTGCTTTTACAGCCAACTTCCCCCTTACGCACAGTAGAAGATATTGATAAATTAATAACGTTAGCAATAGAAAAAGATTCTAAAGCTATGGTGTCTGTGTGCGAGTCAGTAGAAGCTCCTTATTTTGCTTGCACACTCAACGCAGAAAATCAAATACAGCACTTATTACCACAAAATATAGCCTATCCACGAAAACAAGATTTAGAACAGACATATTTTATCAATGGGGCCATTTATTTTAATAAGATAGACTCGTTGAAGAATGAAAAAACTTTTTATCCTCCACAGTGCCATGCTTATATACTTCCTGTGGAACGTTCCTTGCAAGTAGATACAGAGTATGAGCTTAATGTTGCCCATTTGTTACTATCACAAAGAAATCCACAGTAGAGCTTGGAGTTAGCTATGGAAGAATTGATTATACATGGAAGAAAAATAGGAAAAAATTACAAACCTTTAGTTATCGCAGAGATTGGGATAAATCATGAGGGAAGTCTCGAAAAAGCTGTCCAAATGGTAGAAGCCGCTGCCGAAGCTGGTTGTGAGTGTGTCAAAATTCAAACACATATCATCGAAGATGAAATGATTTCCAATAATGTTATTCCCGCAAATGCGGATGAAAGCATTTGGAATATAATCTCGCGTTGTGCGCTTACCAAGGAAGAAGAAGAAAAAATTAAAATATTGGTAGAGAAAAAGGGAATGATTTTTCTATCTACTCCTTTTTCTCGTGCAGCTGCAGATCAGCTTGAGAGTATGGGAGTTCAAGCCTATAAAATTGGTTCTGGAGAGTGCAATAATTATCCTCTTATTCGCCATATTGCTGCATTTGGAAAACCAATAATTCTTAGTACTGGAATGAATGATATTTCTTCAATTTCGCCTACAGTAGAAATTTTTCGCGAATTTAACACTCCTTATGTCATTATGCACTGCACTTCTATGTATCCTACCCCTTATGATAAAGTTCGATTAGGCGCAATAGAAGAACTTAGGCATGCCTTTCCTGATGCTGTCTTAGGATTATCAGATCATTCACTAGGTAATTACACTTGCTTTGCAGCTGTAGCTCTCGGAGCATCCGTGATAGAAAAACATTTCACCTGTGATAAATCGTGGCCAGGACCTGATGTTTCAATATCGATTGACACACAAGAACTTAAAGAGCTTATAGAAGGAAGTAATGCCATTTACAGCGCTCTTGCTGGAAGTAAAAACATCTTACCTGAAGAACAAGCTACCATCAACTTTGCTTACGCCTGTGTTGTTACAACCAAGCCAATTAAAGAGGGAGAGATGTTTACTAAAGAAAATATTTGGGTAAAAAGACCAGGTACAGGTAATATTCTTGCTAAAGACTATGAGAAAATCTTAGGTAAAATTGCAAAACATTCAATAAACGCTAACACACAGCTTTCATGGGAAGATTTTTATGCCGAAGAAAATACTATTTATAACAGGCACCAGAGCTGATTTTGGAAAACTATCCTCTCTTATAGACAAAGTAACTGAAAATCCCTTTTTTGAATATTGCATATTTGTTACTGGAATGCACACTCTAAAACGTTATGGCTATACCGTTGATGAAGTTATAAAAAAATACTCATCCTTTCGCTTAGATGGAGGTTTCCGCAACGTTCACGTATTTATGAATCAAATACACGGTGAAGCAATGGATGTTATTTTGGCAAATACCATTATGGGGTTGTCACGCTATGTAAATGAATATCAACCAGATATGATTGTTGTACATGGTGATAGAGTTGAAACTTTAGCAGCTTCTATTGTAGGTTCGTTGCGCAATATTCTTGTTGCGCATATTGAAGGTGGTGAGGTTTCTGGAACTATTGATGAAGTTATTAGACATTCAGTATCTAAACTTGCACATATACACTTTGTCTCTAATGAAGATTCTAAAGGGCGTTTATTGCAAATGGGTGAAGCATCTGAATCAATTCATGTTATTGGATCGCCTGATATAGATCTTATGTTATCACCTCATCTACCTAAACTAAATGAGGCTCTCAGCTACTATAAAATTCCCTTTAACAAGTATGCAATTACTCTATTGCACCCTGTTACAACAGATATAAAGCAAACAAAACAGCTCGCAAAAAACACCGTAGATGCTATGTTAAATAGCAATGACAATTATATTACTATTTACCCTAACAATGATTACGGAAGTGATATTATTCTTGATGAATTTGAACGATTAAAAGGAAATAATAAAATTGTTATCTACCCATCTATACGCATGCAATATTTCCTTACTTTACTTCGTGAATCACAATATTTACTCGGTAATTCTAGCGCGGGCATAAGGGAAACACCCGTATACTCCATTCCCTCAATAAACTTAGGCAGCAGGCAGCAAGGGCGCTCTAGCTGTCCTTCAATAATCAACAGCAAGTCAGATTATGATTGTATTATGCAATCTATATATCAAGCAAAAAAAATGGTTGTCCACACTCCTCGCTTTGATTTTGGTAAAGGCGATAGTGCACAAAAGTTTATCGATATTCTTGGACAAGAAGAAACATGGTCTACATGCATCCAAAAGAGCTTTATATCATACCCAAATTGCATATTAGAAAACCCAAATATAAATCAATAAACTATTGCAACAACCCCACCCAAGAAGGATTTTATAGTGGAAACATTACGTATATTACATATCGCCAGCTTCATAGGAAATATAGGAGATAATGCTAACCATAGTGGAACCCGCGCCCGCCTTATAAAAAATTTCAAAGATTTCAATCTGCAATTTACAGAACTTGAAATTCGTCAATTTTACGCTAATTGGAACATAAAACAGTTCGACACTGAGTTTATCAAGTATGCAAATGGTTTCCCTACAGTCTTTTACGGCATAGGCTTTGACCCGATTAAGGGGTATACAGAAAATTCTTTAGCAAAATTTAAAAAGTTTTTAGACTATACCTTACAAGAAGATCGCTTTTTAGTTTCACTAAGAAATGATGGTTCAGCAAAGCACATGAAAAACCTTTTAGGACAAAAATATGTTGATGAAGTTTACACTGTTCCAGATGGTGGTTTTTTTACAGTAGTCAAAAACCATCAACATCCTGAACTTTTTAATGATAAAATTAATATCACTATAAACCTTGCAGGTGATATGCTTGAAAAACGCTATAATAGTGAAGAGAAAAACAATCTATCCTTTGATCAATTTATTGCGCAATTTACTAAGTATTTTACAAAGCTTTTAATGCTACATAAAGATATTCATCTTGTATTACTACCTCACATTCATAAAGATTTAATTGCTATTTCAGCCTTTTTAAATAATATGGATGATCGCCTATCACGTACTCGTATACATATAGCACCATTATTAAGTGGAGAGTCTGGTCAAGCTTACATTTTTGACTTATACAGTAAATCAAATCTTGTTATAGGAAATAGGTTTCATGCTAATGTCTGCGCTATCGGCCTTGGTGTACCAAGCATAGGTTTAGTAAACTATCCTAAAATACAAGATCTATACGAAGAACTAGACATGTTAGACAGAGTTGTAACAATTAATCATCCTGATTTTGTTGAAAAATTAGATTTTCTCGTGCGCGAAAGTCTTAGCCAGCCGAATGCAGTGAAAGCTAGATATGAAAAAATCAATAAAAATCTAAGTATAAAAAAAGATAATTTTCAACAAACTATGTATAGTTTCTTGAAGAAAATACAACATAGTAACTCATAAAAAGAAAATGCCATGCTTTTTTTATGAGCTAACTAGGTAATGCACCCATTTTTAGTCCATAAAGCAGTAGAAGCTTCAGATTGTTTTAGTTTCATAAATAAAGTATAATTATGCTTTATTATTTATGGTTTTAATTTTTTTCTAAAAAATTGTCTGCATATGTAAATTAATATTCTAGAGGAACAACTTTCCCAGAATAGCCATTTTTACATTTATCGCAAAGCGTTTTTCCTATCTGACCTTTAATAAAATTTATGCGAAAAGCTTGAGCAAGTTCACTTTTCCACGCATCTACTACTGAAAGTTTATTCAAGTCTGCATAAATAAGGTTATGGTGAAAATAATAGCAACAAAAAGAAAGTAAGCCATGAGCAGTTACATGCAAACGATTAAAAATCATGGGGCAATTTTTATTTTCTTTCGGAGGCGAAGCATTAATTTTTTCTCGTGCCTTTGTTAAAAAGAAATCATCAAGCTTATTTTTATGTTTCTCATAAAATTCAGTAATAGCCTCTTGG
>CAYJJT010000060.1:0-6475 GCA_964370575.1 uncultured Muribaculaceae bacterium
TTACCTGATATCGATGAAAATAAGAAAGGCGAAAATTTAAATATAATTATAGATGAAAGTGATCGATTAAATAGTTTAGTTAATGATATTTTAGATTTAACTAAAGCAACTACAAATTTAGATAAGCTAGATATAACAAAATTTAATTTATATAATATGGTAAATACTATTATAAAAAGATTTGATTATTTAACTGAAAAAGAAAATTATACATTTAAAATAATTGGTAAAAAAAATACATTTGTTTTAGCAGATAGTAAAAAGATTGAACAAGTAATTTATAATTTATTATCAAATGTAATTAACTATACAGGAAATAATAAATTAGTGGTTATTAAATTAATTGAATTAGAAGATAATATAAGAATAGAAGTAATCGATACTGGAAAAGGTATTAAAGCAGATAATATAAATAAAATTTGGAATAAATATTATTGTACAAATATTAATCATAAAAGAAACCGTTCGCATACTTCTACTGGTATAGGATTATCAATTGTTAAAGAGATATTAGTTAGCCATAAATCAATATATGGAGTTAATTCAGTATTAAATAAGGGGACAACATTTTATTTTGAATTAGAAAAAGTGAAAAAATAGTTTCACTTTTTTTCACGATAATTACACTTAATTTCAGTATATTATTTATAGGAGGAATAAAAATGTATATAATAAAAAATAGTATAAGAAATATTAAAAGAATGTTTTCAAGAAATTTAATTATAGGAATTATAATTACTTTTATTACACTGTCAGCATGTATAGCATTAACAGTAGAACAAAGTGGTAATGACTTGATTAAATATCATGAAGATACAAATCCAGTGGAAGTAACATTTAGTATACCACGGGATAAAAATAGTATGGGTATGGGTAATATGAATGAATCTTCTGAATTGCCTGAAGAAATAACAATTGAAGATATTGAAACTTATGGGAATAGTCAATATGTAGATAGTTATTATTATACAATGGAATCAATGTTAAATAGTGACACAGTACTACCGTATACAGAAGATGATTCAACAGCTGAAGAACAAACAAATATGAATGTTGGACAAATGCGTGGTATGCCAACTGATATGGGTGACTTTAGAATTACTGCTTATAATGATAGTTCATTTAATGATGAATTCTTAAGTGGTGATAAAAAAATTATTGAAGGTGAAATGGTTCATGAAGATAGTCTTGATAATTCTATTGTAATTAGTGAACAAGTAGCATTAATAAATGATATAAATTTAGATGATGAAGTAGTATTTTTGAATCTTGACGGAGAAGAAACTACATTTATAGTGACTGGTATTTATGAAGATAATACAGTTAGTGATAGCAGTAATATTATGAATATAAATGCCCTTAATTCAAGTAATGTTGTATATACAACTATTAATACTATACAGTATTTAATTAGTGATTCTACTGAAAGTTTTAAAGGAATGAGTAGTGGTTTAGTATCCAAATTTTATTTAAATAGTATAAGTGATATAGATTCTTTTTATGAAGAAGCAATAGAATTAGGCTTAGATGATAGTTATGTTATTAATAGTAATGAAGATGAAATTACTGCTAAATTAACTCCAATTGAACAAATAAGTAAATTTGGTGGAATGTTCGTTATTGTAGTAATTGTAGTTGGAATTATTATATTAAGTGTTATCAATTTACTTAATATACGTGAACGTAAATATGAAATAGGAGTACTTAGAAGTATTGGTATGAGTAAATGGAAAGTAGCTCTTAATTTATTAACTGAAACATTTATTGTAGCATTAGTATCATTAATCATTGGTATATCTTTATCGTTTGTTTTATCTCAACCAGTTACTGATTATATGTTAAAAGAGCAAATAGAAACAACATTAAACGAAGCAGAAAATGCTAGTATGAATTTTGGTAATGATCGTATGGGACAAGAACTTATGAATAAATTTAGTACAAGTATGGGTAATGGTGATGTTGATTATATAAGTGATTTAACAGTATCAATTGATATTAGTGTAATTATGATGGTTATAACTTATACAATTGTATTAGTACTATTTAGTAGTTTATTAGCTATTTTAAATATTAATAAATACGAACCTAATAAAATTTTACAATCTAGAGGATAGGAGGAAGTATGAAGATATTAGAAACTAAAAAATTAAATTTTACTTATGATGGCGATAAATATGTTCTTAAAAATATAGATATGAGTTTTGAAACAGGTAAAATATATGGTATATTCGGACGTAGTGGAGCAGGTAAATCTACCTTGCTTTCACTATTGGCTGGACTTGAAAAATGTAACCCTAATAGTATTTATTATCAAAAAGAAGATTTGTGTAATATAAATAAAGATAAATATCGTAGCAATGAAATAGGGATAATATTTCAAAGTTATAATTTACTACCACATTTAACAGCAATAGAAAATATAGTATTATCTATGGAAATAAATAAAAGTAAACTATCAGCTAAAGAAAAAGAATCATTAGCAATAAATTTACTTAATAAAGTTGGATTAAATCAAGAAAAAGGTAATAGAAAAGTACTTAGATTAAGTGGTGGAGAGCAACAAAGAGTAAGTATCGCTAGAGCACTCAGCAATGATAATAAAATTATCCTTGCTGATGAGCCTACTGGTAACTTAGATAAAGAAACAGAACAAGAAATATTAAATTCACTAATTAATTTAGCACATAAAGATAAAAAATGTGTAATTATAATTTCTCATTCTACTAAAGTAAAAGAAATTACAGATTATACCTATCATTTAGTAAAAGGAAAGATAGATATAAAAAAATAAAAAGAAAGAGAAAATATATCGAATTATTTTCTCTTTTAGTATATAATTATTTTATACTAAGGGGGATATATGAAATTTGATTTTACTAAATATACAAATAATTTTATAAGTAGTGAAGAAGTTAGTGAATATGCTAGTAAAACTGGTATTATAAAAGAGAGATTTGAAACAAATAGTGATGAAGTTTATTTTTATGATTTAAAAAATTATATTAATAATGAAGAATTAAAGGAAATTAAACGAGTTGCTAGCAATATAAGAATGGACTGTGACGTGTTACTAGTAGTTGCGATTGGTGGATCTTATATGGGAAGTTGTGCTATAAATACAGCACTAAATAATAAATATAAAAAAAATGATACCGAGGTAATATATATAGGTAATAATTTAAGTAGTAGTGAATATTTAGAATTAATTGAATATTTAAAAGATAAAGATATTTGTATAAATGTAATAAGTAAAAGTGGAGAAACATTAGAAGTTTTAACAACATTTAAATTATTAATGCCACTTATGAAAAAGAAATATAGAAGTAGTGAAATAAAAAAAAGAGTTATAGTTACTACTAATCAGTATAAAGGTAGATTATATAATATAGCTAAAAAAAACAATTATCAATTGTTTATAATACCAGAAAAAATAGGAGGTAGATATTCAATATTTACACCAGCTGGATTAATACCGTTAGCAGTTAATGGTATTGATATTACCGATTTTTTAAAAGGAGCTAGTTTAGGTAGAACTCATTTAAATCATGCTACTATTTATGCAATGATTAGAAATATTATGTTTGATAAAAATAGAATTGTAGAAGCTTTTACTATTTATGATGAAAAACTATCATATTTTAGTGAATGGTTAAAACAATTATTTGCTGAAAGTGAAGGGAAAAACAATTTAGGAGTTTTACCGATAAGTATTATAAACCCAAGAGATTTACACTCTCTAGGACAATTTATTGATAGTGGTAATAAGATTACTTATTCAACTATAATAGATGTAGAAAATTATAAAACATTTAAGGTGAAAGAATATAATAAAACTATGTTAGAAATTAATAATATTGTTAAAGAAAGTGCTGCAATTTCACAAATGAGTAGTAATAATCCGTCTATTAACATTACTTTAGATTCACTAAATAGTTTTAACTTAGGAGAAGCTTGTATGTTTTTTATGATGAGTGCAGCAATAAGTGCATATTTATTTGAAGTTAATCCATTTGACCAACCAGGAGTGAATAATTATAAACAATTAGTATTAAAAGCACTCTTAGATAGTTAATCACCAACACTAAAAGTTTCATTTTTCATCTAATAAACTAGGAGGTGAATTATGGAACAAATCAGTGAATTTATTACTAGCAATATATTACCATTACTAGTTACATTTTTAACTGGTATATTTAGTTATTTAGGTATGAAACTAAAAAAAATAATAGATAAAGAAGTTTTAAAGAAACAGGTTGATTATATTGTGACTACGACAGTTAATTATGTTGAACAAGTTAGTAAAAAAGAACTTATGACAAGTGATGAAAAGTTTATAAAAGCTAAAGAAAAAATTATTGAATGGTTAAATCAAGAAAAATTAATTATCAGTGATACCGAGATAGATATATTAATAGAAAGCGCAGTAAAAAAATTAACATAACAAATTAATTATGATATAATAATTATGGAGGTAAGATATATGAAGTGTAGTAAGTGTGGATTTGAAAACACAAATAAAGTAAAGTTTTGTACTGAATGCGGTACTAAATTAGTAACAGAGATTGAAAAATCTGACAAAATTTCTAAAACTAAAAAAACATTAAAGGAAACAACAAAAAAAGAATTTAAAGTACCAGTAAAATTACTTATTATAATTGCTATTGCAATAGTATTTATAATTGGATTAGTATTTGGATATAATACTTTAAAAGAAAAATACAATGGTGAAGCTATTGCATTAGACTATGTTGAGGCATATATTGAAAATGATTATAAAACATTAAATAAGTTAACTGATGGAAGTGACTATAAAATGTTAGATACAAATGAAGAGGAAAATATATATATTACTGAGTTATCAGTTTTAAACTCAACTCCAAGTACAGATGGAAAAAATTTACTTGTTGTAGTTCAATATAAAACTAATGAAATTGAATTACCAATGACTGCAAATGTTGAATTAGTAGTTGATGGGAAAAACTTAGTTTTATTTGATAATTATAAAGTAGTATCAGGGCCGGGTATTGCAAGTGACTTTTCAATTTATGTACCAACAGATAGTGAAGTAACTATTGGAGATGTAAAATTAGAAAAATCATTAATAGATGAAGAAAAAAGTGATAGTGATGCTGATGTTTACGTTATCGATAATCTTTATGCAGGATCATATCAAATTGATATTAAATTATCTAATGGATTAGAATTAGTGCGTGAAGCTAGTGTTGAAAGTTATGGTTATATTAGAACTGATGATTATTATTTAAAAGCATCATATTTAGCAGAAGACCAATTAGATAAATTAGAAAAAGAAATAGAAACTATTGTAACAACATTAGTAACTGCCGGTTTAACTGATGAAGCAGAAGATGTTTTAACAGAAAAATTAGGAGCTACTATTAAAAGTGGTGAATATGAAGACTTAATGCGTCAGTTTTATGATAATTTAACTGATATAAAAGTTGAAGTAACAAAATATAATTTTGAAGGATTAGAATTTGATGGAAGCGAAGTTACTATTAATGCAGATGTGTACTTTGAGTATGAAGGAAAAGATTCAGAAGGAGACACTGAAGACGATAATGATGGGCTTAGAAATATGCAATTTGTATTTGATTACAACGGTGAATTCAAATTAATAGAACTAGCTAACGCTGGTTACTAAGAGGAGGAAATATTTATGGCAAAATTTTGTGGTGAATGTGGTAAAGAAATAAAAAAAGGTGAAGTTTGTACATGTAGTACAAAAACAGAAAACTTTGATTTTCAATCACTTTTAAAAGAAGCATTCTTTAAACCAAATACATTTATTAAAAATCAATTAAACAATTTAGATTTCTTATATGGAAATATTATGATCGCAGCAGTATCAGCAGTAATGGCGTTCTTTATTACATTATTAGTTAATGCAGTATTAGGAGCATTTTCTGCGTCATTAGGAATGTTTAGCTCATTCTTAGCTGTTAATGTTAATAATTTTGAAATTTTCTTAAAAGCTTTCTTAGCTGTAGTAGCTATTCTATATTTAGAAACAGGAATAGTATATTTATTTAATAGATATATAGTTAATAAAGAAATAGATTATAAAAAAATTAATATGGTAGTAGGATTAAATTCTGTATACATGGGTATATTTATTATTTTAGCAATAATATTCTCATTTATATCAGTTAATTTATCAATATTATTTATATTATCAGGATTAGTATTTAAATTAATTAATACACCTTTATGTTTAGTAAATTTATTAAAAGTTGATAAAGAAAAAATTGCATATATGTATGTAATACATTTAGTAGTTATATTTATATTATCATTATTAATTTAATTAAAGAGTTATAACGTTTGTTATAACTTTTTTTGTATATAAAAATATAATCTTATCATTATAAGTTTGAAAGGAGATATTATGGCACGTCATAAAGTAGAAATATGTGGCGTGAATACTGCGAATATTAAAGTGTTAAGCAATAAAGAA